>JALOOE010000056.1 GCA_025454565.1 Anaerolineae bacterium | reverse complement strand
AAGCCAGGGTCAATACCTGCAAGCCCCCCGCCACATTGTCGCCCAATCCCACGGGCAGCCACGACAACGCTCCCAGCAGATACGCCACGCCCAGCGCCACGCCGATGTAGATACCCGCCATCAACCACGGCTGACGGTCGGCCGGGCTCGGCGTCATGGCATTGCTGATGGCAAAGATGAGATAGGCCCACAGCCAGAAATCCGGAACGCGCCAGATGCCATCGCTGGCGCGCAGCGCAGCCAGCGCCCCTCCGGCCCGCCACGCCTGCCCTAAAGCCTCGACATCGAACACCCAATAACCGATGGCAAGCAATGCGATGGTGCCACCGATGAAGGGCGCCAGGCCGACCAGGCTCTCGCGCAACGCGTCGCCGCGGCCCACCATCACCGAGCCAAGCTCGACCGAGTTCCGCCGCGGTTTCGGCCCCAGGCTGAACTTGCCCACCTTCAGCCCCACGATCTTCGCCATCACCACATGGCTCAGCTCATGCAGCAGAATCCCCGGAAAGAGCAGCAGGTAGTAGCCGATCAGCGCGGCGTTCTCATCGTTAGTCAGGCGATGTCCCAACCATAGCACTTGCCGCGTGATCCAGCGGCTGAGCAGCAAGAGACCGGTGAGGGTGAGAGCAAAGGCGAAGGACTGGGGGAGAAAGGACATGGGTGGTTCCAGGTTGAAGGTGAAAGGTTGAAGGTGAGATGTTCGCACCTTCAACCTTCAACCTTCCACCTTCAATTGGTCTCGGCCGTGATGCGCACCATTGCCGCGAACGCATCCGTTTTCAGGCTGGCGCCGCCGATCAACGCGCCGTCGATGTCGGGCATCGCCATCAGTTCGCCAATGTTCTTTTCGTTGGCGCTCCCGCCATACTGGATACGGATCGCCTGCGCTACTTCCTCACCGTAGATCTCCGCCAGGGCGCCGCGAACGACCGCCCCGCAGATGCGATTGGCGACTTCGGATGTGGCGGTTTTGCCTGTGCCGATGGCCCAGATCGGCTCATAAGCCACGACGACCCCACGCGCCTGGTCAGCGCTGATGCCGGCAAACGCAGCCCGCACCTGCCCGCTGACCCACGGCTCGGTGATGCCCGCCTCGTTCTGCGTCAGATCCTCGCCCACGCAGACGATGGGCACAAGGCCATGCGCCAGCGTAGCCTTAATCTTCTTGTTGACGCCCTCATCGGTCTCTGCAAAGTATTGGCGGCGCTCGGAGTGACCGATGATGACGTACCCGGCCAGCCCTTTCAGCATCGCAGGCGACACCTCGCCCGTGTAGGCGCCGTTGTCGGCCCAGTGGCAATTCTGCGCGCCGACGCCGATGGGGACGTCCTTCAACGCCGCGGCGACGGCCGGCAGCGCCACGAACGGCGCACACACCACCGTCTCGACCTGCGGATAGGGCGTGACCAGCGGGATCAATGCCCGCACGAACTCGACTGCTTCGGCCGGGGTTTTGTTCATCTTCCAGTTGCCGGCCAGGATGGGTTTGCGCATGACGAAATTTACTCCTTACAGAAATATGACGCACTCGTAATGCGTCAAAACGTCAAATAGCAACTATTACAAACGATCACGTTTGACGCATGACGCTTGACGTCCTACGCACCACGCACCAGCGCCTCGTACTCTTCCGCGGTGAGCAGCTTCCCGCCCACGGCTTCGCTCTCGATCACATTCTTCTTCTGCGCATCGAAGCGCAGCATCACCTCGACGGTCTGGAAGCAGCGGTTGGCGCCGGAACCGACCAGCCCCTTGCGCACGACCCAGCCCTCGCCATCGTCCGCCTCGCTGGGCTCATTCATCATGTTGACGCGCGCCTTGAGCGGCTCGCCGCAGCGCCGGCATTGCACGTAGATCCAGTAGGTGTTGGCATCGCCGCCGAAGCTGCTCTTGCCGCCGCCGCTGCCCTTCGCGCCTGGGTTGCCGCCAAGCGTCTTGCGTAGACTGTCCAGGAAGCCCATCGTCCCCCCTGCCGCTAGAAACCGGAAGCTGGATGCTCACCCCTCAGCCTCCAGCTTCGAGTATCCAGCTTCCCGCATCCGCGCGCCATGACGCCGCGCATGTTGACACAGCGCGCTTCACCGAATGGTTAATGACGGAGTTATAAGCGGCGCAACACCGCCACCACGAGGACGAGTACACAGCCGGCGGCCAGCAGGTTCACGCCGATCCGCTGCACCTGGATCTCACGTTTGGGCGATAGCTGCACGTCGAGGCGCGCCAGCCCCAGCAGCAGAAGGTGCCCCCCATCGAGCCCCGGCAGAGGGGCCAGGTTCGCGGCCGCTAAAGTTGCAGAGAGGAGAGCGCTGGCCACCAGCCAGTACTGAAGCCACGGCGGCAGGGATACGGCTTGCGCCACCGCCAGCAGGAGTGCCGCAAGCAGAAAGCTCATGATGGGACCGGCGACCGCCAGGGTCATATCGTGACCCAGTGGACGGCGCAACGTGCCGTCGGGATTGCGACGCCCCGGCACGCCGATCGCCATGCCGGTAGGAACCACGCGCAGCACAAACTCCGAGTTGTCACCCATCGACCGGCGCAGGAGAATCGGCCCATGCCCGAAGGTGATCCGGCGTACAGGGATGTGCAGCCACCGCGCAGCAATTAGGTGACCGCATTCATGCGCCACGCCGATCACCAGCAGCGCCACAACCATCGCAATGATCGCAATGATCGCAGGAACCACGCTCGCAGAAAGTGCCATTTTCCCTCCAGCCCACTTCCCACCTCAGGAAGCGCGCGATCTTCAAGCTGTGCATATTTGTGAGGAATCCGATTTGCATCGGAGCAAGGGTCATCACTACTCACCCTTGGTTGGCACTATATCAGACGGACATTACGATTCGCATTGCGTTTTTGTGCTCTGCATGATGTATCGCAAAAATATGAGCGCCGGGAGCGAGATCGCCCCGACGCTCTCAAGCACATCGCTACGCGTCGCTCGCGCTACTTATCGTTCAGCGCGGCCACACCCGGCAACTCTTTGCCCTCGAGGAACTCCAGGCTGGCGCCGCCGCCGGTGGAGACGTGCGTCATCTTCTTGGCGACGCCCGCCTTCTTGACCGCGCTGGCGCTGTCGCCGCCGCCGATGACCGTCGTTGCGCCGCTATCGGCCAGGAGTTTGGCGATGGCGAAGGTGCCCTCCGCGAACTTCGGCATCTCGAACACGCCCATCGGGCCATTCCAGATGACCAGCTTCGCTGCCTTGAGCACCGCGCCGAACTTCTCGATGCTCTTCGGACCGATATCCATGATGCGCCAACCCGCGGGCACCTTGTCGACATCGACCACCTGGCTGTTGGCCTCGGCGTCGAACTTGTCGGCCACGACCGCGTCCACGGGCAGCAGCAGTTTACCGCCGGCCTTCGCCATGATCGCCTTCGCAGTCTCGACCGAGCTGGCTTCAACCAGACTGTCCTGCATGGCATAGCCTTGGGCCGCCAGGAAGGTGTTCGCCATGCCGCCGCCGATGATCAGCGTGTCACATTTGGCCAGCATATTCTCGACCACCAGGATCTTGTCGCTGATCTTGGCGCCGCCCAGGATAGCCACATAGGGATGCGCGGGATTATCGGTGGCGCGCCCCAGATATTCCAACTCCTGCTCCATCAGAAAACCGGAGACGGCGGGCAGGTAGCGGGCGACACCCTCAGTGGAGGCGTGTGCGCGGTGCGCCGAGCCGAACGCGTCGTTGACGTAGACATCGCCCAGCGTCGCGAGTTGCTTGGCAAAGGCAAGGTCGTTCTTCTCTTCTTCCTTGTGGAAGCGGGTGTTTTCCAGCAGCAATACGTCGCCGGGCTTCAGCGCCTGCGCCATCGCCTCGACCTCGGGGCCGACGCAATCGGGCGCCATCTGGACGGGTTTGCCCAGCAACTTGCCCAGCGCCTCGGCCGCGGCCTTCAAGCTGAACTCGGGATCGAACCCGGTGCCCTTCGGCCGGCCCAAGTGGCTCATCAGAATCAACGACGCGCCCTGGTCGAGCACATATTGGATGGTCGGCAGGGCGGCCTTGATCCGTTTGTCGTCGGTCACGACCCCGTCAGCCATGGGCACGTTGAAGTCGACGCGCATAAGGACACGCTTGCCCTTGAGGTCAATATCGCGCACGGTTTTCTTGTTCATGGGATACCTCTGACGAAAGACGAAGGACGAAGGGCCAAAAACGAAGGCGCAGCTTTCGTCCTTGGTCCTTCATCGTTGGTCAGCTCTAGAGCTGGCGCGCGATCATGGCGGCCAAATCCGCCGTGCGAACGCTGTAGCCCCATTCGTTGTCGTACCAGGTGACGACCTTGATGAAGTCGCTCTTTTCCTTGCCGAGCACCATGGTGAAGGGCAGGTCAACCGACGAGCTGTGGGGATCGCCCTTGTAGTCGATGGAGACCAGCGGTTCATCCACCGCTTGAAGAATACCCTTCATCGGACCGGCGGCCGCGTCGCGGAACGCCTGGCGCAGCTCTTCGGTGGTGGTCGGCGTCTCGATCTGTGCGGTGAAGTCCACGACGGAGACGGTGCTGGTCGGCACGCGCAACGCGTACCCATCGAATTTGCCCTTCAGGTCGGGGATGACCAACGCGACGGCCTTGGCCGCACCCGTGGTGGTCGGGATGATGCTCATGGCGGCGGCGCGCGCCCGGCGCAGGTCGCTGTGCGGCATGTCCAGGATCTTCTGATCGTTGGTATACGCGTGGATGGTGGTCATCAGGCCGCGCATGATCTTGTATTTGTCGTTGACGACCTTAGCCGCCGGCGCCAGACAGTTGGTGGTGCAGGACGCGTTGGAGAGGACGTGATGCACGGCATTGTCGTACTTGTCTTCGTTCACGCCCATGACGATGGTGAGATCCTCGCCCTCGGCCGGCGCGGATATGATGACCTTCTTCGCCCCACCCTTGGTGATGTGATTCTCGGCGCCCTGGACGACCTTCCCCTTCTTGTTGACGCCATCCTTCTTGATGGTGAAGAGGCCGGTGGACTCCACGACGATATCAACGCCCAGATCGCCCCAGGGCAGCTTGCCGGGGTCGGTTTCCTTGAAGACCTTGACCGGGAAGCCGTCGATCACCAACGTATCCTCGCCACCGACGGTCACGGTGCCGTCGAAGCGGCCATAGTTGGAATCGTACTTGAGCAGATGCGCCATCGTCTTCAGATCGCCGATATCGTTGAACGCTACGACTTCAAGGACGCCCGCGTACTCGTCCCGGATCGCCTTGAACACCTGTCGGCCGATGCGGCCGAACCCGTTGATACCTACCTTGACTGCCATTGCAGTGCCTCCTATTAAGTTAGCTGGCCCTGTGCCATGATAAGGCGCCGGCACACAGATGCCGGCGCCATTGTGCGACGACTGTGGTACATATCGCTAAAGCCCCACAAGCATCTTCAGTGTACCACAAGTTCCGTCCGACTTTTATGAGCTAAGTCACATCACACCCGCCTCAATCGAACTCCCGATCGCTGAAATCCAACGCGGCCTGATAATTGCGGTCGAGCCGCTCGTACAGCCGGCCGTTTTCAATCGCCAACGCGCTCAGGCTGGCAATGGCCTCCAGAAGCGCCAACTCCTCCGACGAGAATGCGCGCGTCTCGCCGCTGTAGACGCGCATTACGCCAATCGGCTGATTCTGCACTTGCAACGGCACAACCACCACCGAGCCGATGCCTTCTTCGCGCGCCTGCTCCCCGTATTGAAAGCGCGCATCGGTTTGCGCGTCGGCGATGCAGATCGACCGCCGCTCCGTCAGCGCAAGTTGATCGACCTGGCTTTGAGCCACGTCGACCGGCCCCTTGGCGCGATAGTTGGCGCTCAAGCCGTGCGCAGCGCCGATGAACAGCCGTTTGCCATCGGGACTGAGCAGCCGCAACGAGCAGGCCTTGGCATCCAACGCCTCGGCCGTGCTGCCGACGATCATGCCCAATACCTGCATGATATCGAGCGATGAGTTCACCGTGCGAGCCACCCGATAGAGAGTCTCGAAAAAGGTGCCGCACGTGGATGGCGGAGTCTCTGAGTTCATCCGTTCACCAGTTCCATCAAGGCTTGCGCCAGTTTGTCTGAATCATGTCGCCAGGGATTCTGCCGATCGGCCAGATCCCTGGTCATAAGATAATAGCCGCGAGGTTCGTCGGCAGGCAAACGCACCCAATCGACTCCCGCGCCCGGCGGTTTGGGGCCGCTGAAGGCGGTATTCGCCAGCACCACAGGGAAGAGATCCGGCCCGACATGGCTGCGCAGCGCCTCGACATGCGCGGCGACGTCGTAACCTTCGGTTTCGCCGGCTTGCGTCGCCACGTTGCAGACATATACCCTGGGGGCCCGCGCTGAGGCGATCGCTTGAGTCAGATCGTCCACCAGCAGATTGGGCAGTACGCTCGTATACAGGCTGCCCGGCCCGGCGACAATCAGATCGGCGTCCAGGATCGCCCGGATGGCCTCCGGATAGGCCGGCACATTCTCAGGCTCAAGATAGACGCGCGCCACCCGACCATGCGCAGCGCCGATAGCCGATTCACCGCGGATGCGCTGCCAGGCGCCTGCCCTGTCGTCGCCTTCCATGCTATTGCCGACCACCGGGGCGCCGTTGGTAACGACCACGTCAGCCGCCAGGTTCACCTGGGCCAACGTGGCTGGCAGCACGCGCCCGCGTACTGCCAGCACCCGGCTCGACTCGGTCAGCGCACCCTCAAAGCTACCGGTGATGGCCGTCATAGCGCTCAAATAGAGATTTCCGAAACTGTGCCCGCCGATATCGGTATCATCGCCGAAACGATATTGGAAGAGCTGTGCCACCAGCCCCTCAGCGTCCGACAACGCCGCGATGCAATTGCGGAAATCGCCCGGCGGCAGGATGCCCAGATCGCGGCGCAGCCGTCCCGAGCTGCCGCCGTCGTCGGCAACGGTGACGATGGCCGTGATGTTGTCGGTATACTCTTTGAGCCCCCGGAGCAGCGTGTGCAAACCGTGCCCGCCGCCGATCGCGACGATTCTCGGGCCGCGACGACGCTGTCGATGCTGGTAGACCACATCCACAACATGCTCTTGATCTGTACGCCGAAACGCCTCCAAGAGCGATCGGCTCAGGCCATACACCGCTAAGGCGACCGCAGCGCCGCCCGCGGTGAAGAAGAGCGCCACTTGCACCGCCGGGCTGACGAAGACCGGCCGCAACCCCGTGACGAACGACAGCCAGAGATAGGGCTCCACAAGTTGCAGCAACGCTGCAACTGCGAGGCACAACAGCACGATCCCTCCGGCGAGCAGCAGCAACCAACGTTTGACGCCCATCCCCGGGCGTAACCACTTTGTTGGGAGCCGCTGCTCTGTCCATCGCTGCATGATCGCCTCACGCGAGCTGTCGATGATATGCCAACCCGCCGCAGCCGTCAAAGTTACGACAGGCAGGCCGCGGCGCCGGCCTATTTGCCATCTCGCAGAGCCCGCCAGACACGCTCCGGCGTCAGCGGCAAGGCAGATGGCGACACGCCGGTCGCGTCATAGACGGCGTTGGCGACAGCCGGCCCCACGCCGTCGAGCGGGATCTCGGCCACGGCCTTGACGCCGAACGGATGTGTCGGCTCGTAGGTCTGCACGAAGCGCACTTGCATCTCCGGCATCTCATCGGCGGCGAAGATGCGGTAATCTCCGAAACGCGGATTGACCATCCGGCCGTGCTCATCGAAGAGCATCTCCTCGCAGACTGCGTAGCCCAGCGCCTGGGTCATGCCGCCTTCGATCTGGCCCACGGCCGCGGCCGGGTTGACGATCATGCCGCAGTCGAGCACCATCACCAGCTTGTTCACCGTTACCTGGCCCGTGCCGGTGTCCACCGTGACATCCGCAAACTGGGCGGCGAAGGGCGGCGGGCTGTCTGGACTCACGTAAGAACCCACGGCCATGATCTGGTGCTGGCCGCTGCGGTGCAGGCTGTCCAGCGCCACCTCGGCCAACGTGACACTCCGGCCATCGAGCGCCCACGCTTGCCGCTCGGCCAGCTCGATCTCATCCGGCGGCACATCGAGCATCCGTCCCGCCACCGCCTTGATCTGCTCGGCCACCTTGCGCGCAGCCTCCACCACCGCCGCGCCGGAGATGTAGGTTGTGCTGCTGGCGTATGCGCCCACGTCGAAAGGCGTGAAATCGGTGTCGGAAGAATAGGTGATGAAGTCATCCGGCGGGCAACCCAGCACCTCAGCGGCCATCTGCGTCAGGACGGTGTCGGAGCCAGTGCCCAGGTCTGTCGCGCCCACCAGCAGGTTGAAGCTGCCGTCGTCGTTCATCTTGATGCTGGCCGCGCCCATGTCGAGGTTCGGGATCGCCGTGCCTTGCATGACGAGCGCGACGCCTTTGCCGTGGCGCAGCGGTGCGGAGGTGCGGAGGTGCAAAGGCGCATCTTGTCTCCCCGACTCCTCCGCTCCCGTGTTCCTCCGCGCCTCATCCCATCCTATCAATTCCGCCCCCAGCCGCGCGCACTCGACAATCGCGTTCGTGCGGATCAACTCGCCGCGTGCCTCGCGACCCTCGCTGAACACTTTCGACATCGGGTGCTCTTCGCCGGCCTGCACCACGTTCATCAGCCGGAACTGGAGCGGATCGAGGCCCAGCGC
>JALOOE010000674.1 GCA_025454565.1 Anaerolineae bacterium | reverse complement strand
CGACGCGACGCGCATGGCCGAGAACGCCTTTTTCATCCAGGAGCGCGAGGCGGGGTATGCGAACAAGTCGGTGGCCGAAATCCTCAAGGAGTTCTGCTCTTACACCGACGGCGCCTGGATGAGCGCGAAGAAGGACAGCCTCGTCAACATCGGCGGCTGGCTCGCGGTCAACAGCCAGGAAGTGTACGACATTGCGGCCAACTGGGTCGTTGTGTTCGAGGGGCTCCACACCTACGGTGGCATGGCCGGACGCGACATGGAGGCGCTCGCCATCGGCATCGAGGAGCAGGTGCAGGACGACCACATGCGCTCGCGCATCGGCCAGGTGCGCTATCTGGGCGGCTTGCTGGAAGAGTGGGGCATCCCCATCGTCAAGCCCATCGGCGGCCACGCGATCTTCCTGGACGCCAAGCGCTTCTATCCTGACATGCCGCAGGACGAGTTCCCCGCGCAGACGCTGGCCGCCGAGCTCTATCTGGACAGCGGCATCCGCGCGATGGAGCGCGGCATCGTGAGCGCGGGCCGCAACGCTGCGACGGGCGAGCACAACCGGCCGAAACTCGAGCTGGTGCGCTTGACCATCCCGCGCCGGGTTTACACCCAGGCGCACATGGATGTCACCGCCGAGGCAGTTAAGGCCGTTTACGACGGCGCAACGGGCACTTGCGGCCTCCGCATGGTCTACGAGCCCAAGTACCTGCGGTTTTTCCAGGCGCGGTTCGAACGGCTGTAGGAGATGAAGGGCGGCGGGAGCTATCTCCGCCGCCCGCTGTGTGTAGCGATGCTGCTTGTCGCTGTCAGGAGGGTATAGTGACCTATAGGTGTTCATGTTGTGGCGAAGAGCATGACGATCTGCCGGATATCGCTGCCGACGCGCCCGATTACTACTACGAGATACCCGAAGATGAGCGCGAGGCCCGTGCTGAGCTCACTTCAGACACCTGTGTCATCGACGGCGAAGCATTCTTCATCAGGGCCGTCCTCGAAATCCCCATCCATGACTACGACCAGGCGCTTGGCTTCGGCGTCTGGGTGTCGCAGAAGCGCGAGAACTTCGACACTTATGTCGAAAATCCTGATACCGCCGAGATCGGCCCCTTCTTTGGCTGGCTCAGTACTGCGCTCCCGAACTTCGGTCCGGATACGGTGGATATCAAGACGATGGCCCACTTCCGTGGGGAAGACCTTCGCCCCTTGATCGAAGTTGAGCTCACGGATCATCGGCTTTCCGCGGCGCAGCGCGAGGGCATCTCGCTGGATCAGGCGTGGGAGATCGTGCACTTCTATTTTGACGAGTAGCACAAGGCTGCCCCCGTTACCCGCCGCCAATACGACGGCTTGACAGAGCCCTGCGGCAGATATATACTCCCCTCACTGCCATACAATCTAAGTACAAGTGTCGAACGAGTAGCTAGCGCGGGAGGTGGGGCATGGAGGTGGTTCCGGGCATCCACAGCCTCTGGCAAAAGAAGGGCGCGCAGGTCCACGCCTACCTGATCGAAGCTGCGGAGGGATTGCTGCTCATCGACACGCTCTACGACACCGACGCCGCGCAGATCCTCGGCCTCCTCAAGCACCTTGGCCGATCACCTCAGGAAATCAGCCACATCATCATGACCCATGCGCACCGGTCCCATTTAGGCGGGCTGGCGTTGCTGCAGGAATTGAGCGGCGCGCCCGTGTACGCGCACGAATGGGAGTCAGACTTGATTTCGGGCGACCGGGCAGCCCAACAGGTCTCGTGGCGGCCGCAGCCCGCGTTTCGCACGTACATCTACCAACTCGGCAACAACCTCAACCTCACCCGCCACCCGCCCGCGCAGGTCGATTGCTTCGTTCACGAAGGGGACGCGATTGGACCGTTACGGGTGCTGGCAACGCCAGGCCATTCGCCGGGCCATCTGGCCTTCTACTGGGCCGAGCGTCGTGCCCTCTTCACCGGCGATGCCATCGTTAACTGGCCGCGCTTTGAGCTGGGCTGGCCCGGGTTTCTGCTCAACAAGCGCGCTCACCGGCAGTCTCTTCTCAAGATGGCCGCGCTCGACGCGGACACGCTGTGCACGGGGCACGGCGCGCCGATTGCCGCCGGCGGGGCCGCGATGGTCCGGAACGCGCTCGACGCTCTCGGGCGTTGATGCCGCTGCTTGCGAAAGTTGAGGCGCCAGTATGATCCGGATGCCGTGGACTCTCAAAGTGTGGGGCGCGATCGGCGCCCTCGTAGCGGCCGTCTTCGCGGTGTGGTTGCTTTTCTTCCCGCAACTTGTACCCGTCCATTTCGCATGGGACGTCCAGCCCCGAGCGGCGCAGGCGTTCATCGGCGCAGGCTATATCTTCCGGGTATACTTCTTCCTGCTATTCGTCTTCGTTTCAGACTGGCGGCAGTTGCGCTGGACTTATTGGGGCAACTTGCTGTTCACCGGCGCGCTCTTGCTTGCCACCCTCTGGCACGCAGACCAAATGCACTGGCGCAGCGTGGTCGGCCATTTCTGGATCGTGTTCTACACCA
>JALOOE010000055.1 GCA_025454565.1 Anaerolineae bacterium | reverse complement strand
CCCGACTTGTACGTCTCGTTGGTCGGCTGATATTGCCAGGCCGTGCCCATCGTGACGCAGCTTTCCCACGGCATCGGCAGCGGCGCGTCGGGGACGTGCTGCTCGGGCGTCGCGATGTCGCCGCGCGTGACGACGATATCGGGCTGGAGCTCCCACGCAAGCTGCTTGAGGCCCTCCGGTTGGCCGTCGAAGAAGATCAGGTCGATCGGGCCGTAATTTGTGAGCAGCTCCCGGATCTGCGCCCGATTGACCGCCATCAACGCCGGGTTGTTGAGCGGATCCACTTCGGGCCGGCTGCGCGCAATCTCGATGCCCTGGCGGCGCAGCACCGAGAAGTCGTCAGGCGAAAAATAGAGGCCGATGGCCAGCCCTTGACGGCGAAACGCTTCGATCACCTGCCGCGTGACGTCTTGCCCGAAGGGCGTGTGCATCACGCCGAAATCGGTGGTGGCCGTCTCGAACATACAGAAGCCGCTGTGGTGTTTGGTCGTGAACACGACGTAGCGGAAGCCGGCCACCTTTGCCAGTCGCGCCCACTCATCCGGATCGAAGCGGGTGGGACAGAAGGTGCGGGGCAGCTCGGTGAAGTAGCGTTCGACATAATCGGGTGATGCGCCGACCAGTGAGTGGCTGATGACCACGCCGAGCTGCACGTCCAGGCTCCAATGGATGAACAGGCCAAGCGCCAGATCGCCGAACCAGCGGAGACGCTCCGGTTTGTTGCCGGATTGGGTAGTGGCCTGGGTGATGTCGACATCGGTGGCGGCGTTCAGGCTGAGAGATTGTGCCGGCATAGGTGTTTCTCCATGCAAAGGGTGCCGTTGGCGGTGATTGCTACGCGGCGGCATTATACCACACGGACGGCGGAACCGACTGCCTTGTCACGCACCGCCGGAATCTGCGCGAAGGAACCAACATCCGTAACTTCACGTCTTCATTTTCAGCAATACCTGGTATAATATGCGTGATCGCCGTCAGCCCAGACCCACCCGCGCATGCACTGCCAGTACGTTCCGTGTGGCCCTTTTGGGGAGCCATAGAGGGGGAAGAAGCCATGTTGCGCGCTCGTGTCCTGTTATCGCTTGCTCTGCTCGTCGTCGTGGTCGCCGCGTGCGGCGCGCGCCCCACGCTCACTCCCGTCCCGAACCTGGAGGCCAGCATGACCCCAGCGCAATCCGGCCGTCTCAGCTTGAGCAGCCCGGGACCGATCACGGCTTCGGGCACGCCGGGCGCGTCCAAGGCCACGCCGACGGCCATTCCCGGTGTGCCCGTGCGGCTCAGCGAGGGTGCCGAGCAACCGGAAGCATCTGCGGACGCCACCGTAGCTCCGGCCCAGCCGTTGCCCGATGCGGCGGTCGCACAGGTTATCTCTCGCCTGCCCGCCATGCCCGCAGCGATCGGCGAGGCCGTCGAATTCGCGATGCGGCCCGCCTCACAGCCTGCACCGCGTCCCGGCCAGACCATCCAGGAGCCGTTTCCGCCGCCGGCGCCAGGCGCCAGCCCGGTGGGCGCGCCCGAAAGCGGGCCGCTTGAGGTTTTGCGCTTCCAGCCCGAGGGGGATATCCCGCTCGCGCCGTATCTCAGCGTGACGTTCAACCAGCCGATGGTCGCGCTTACGAGCCTGCAAGACCTGGCGCAGGAAGCCGTGCCGGTCAAGCTGTCGCCGCAGCCGGCCGGCAAGTGGCGCTGGGTCGGCACGAAGACGCTGATGTTCGAGCCGACCGTCCGCTTCCCGATGGCGACCAAATACACAGCCGAAATCCCCGCCGGCACCAAGTCGGCCACGGGCGGGATACTCGCCAAGAGCGTGACGTGGACCTTCACCACGCCGCCGCCCACCCTGCAGGCGTCCTATCCGTCGACCGGCCCGGTCCGCCGCGACGTGCTGATGTTTGCCGCCTTCGATCAGAAAATCGACCCCGCTGCCGTGCTGGCGACGATTAAGGTAGGCACGAGCGGCCGGCTGGCGGCCGTGCGGCTCGCCACTGCCGACGAGGTCAAGGCGGACAAGGCCGTAAGCCGGATGGCGCTGGCCGCGCAAGAGGGCCGTTGGTTGGCCTTCAAGACGACCGAGCCGCTGCCGTACGACGCCGACGTGACCGTGACGGTCGGCCCAGGCACGTCCTCGAGCGAGGGCCCGCTCAAGACCGACAAGGCGCAGAGCTTCAACTTTCGCACCTATGGCCCGTTGCGGGTGACGGAATCGCGCTGCGGCTACGACAGAACATGCCGGCCGCTCCAGCCGTGGAGCATCACCTTCAGCAACCCGCTGGATGCAGGAGCGTTCGATCCGGCGCTGGTGAAGATCCAGCCCGAAGTGCCGGGCGCGAAGATCCAGGCCATCGGCAACACGATCCAGATCACAGGGCGCACCGCGGGCCGGACGAACTACAAGGTCACGATCAGCAAGGACATCCTGGACGAGTTCGAGCAACATATGGCGCAGGACGCGACCGTCGCGTTCAGCGTGGGCACAGCGCAACCTTCGCTGGCTGCGCCCGGTGGCACGTTCATCGTGCTCGATCCGTCCGGCAAGCCCACCTATTCGGTCTACACCATCAACTACGAGCGCCTCAAGGTGCAGGTGAATGTCGTGACACCCGAAGACTGGCGCGCGTGGCAGACCTATCAGCGTGAATATTACCGACAGGAGAAGCCACCGGCGCTCCCAGGCCGTCAGGTGATGAACACGACGATCACGGTGAAATCCAAGCCGGACGAGTTGACCGAGACTGCCATCGACCTGGCCCCCGCGCTACAGAACGGCCTGGGCCAGCTCATCGTCGTCGTTGAGCCGGACATCTCCGGCGTGACGTCATTGTTGCAGCGCAATCAGCGCGCGCCGACCGCCCGCGCCTGGATCCAGGCGACGCGCATCGGCCTCGACGCATTCGCCGATGGCGAGGCAATGGTCGCGTGGGCCAACGATCTGTCGAGCGGCGCGCCGCTCAACGGCGTCCGACTCAGTCTCCAACCCTCCGGCGGCGCAGCGACGTCCGACGATGCCGGCGCGGCGACGCTCCCATTGCCGTCCGGCAGCGCGGCGAATTTGTTGGTGGCGCGTAAGGGCAGCGATCTCGCCATCCTGCCGCAGAACGCCGGCTACTATAGCGACGCCGGTTGGCAGAAGCGGCCGCCGCAGGACGTATTGCGCTGGTACGTTTTCGACGATCGCAAAATGTACCGTCCCGGCGAGGATGTCAACGTCAAGGGCTGGCTGCGGCGTATCGGTGGCGGCAAGACCGGCGACGTGGGGCTGCCCGGCGGCGTCGTGAAACAGATCAGCTATCGCCTGCGCGATGCGCGCGGCAATGAGATCCTGAAGGGGACCGCACCGGTCAGCGTGCTGGGCGGTTTCAACATGGCGTTCAAGTTGCCCGACACGATCAATCTCGGCAACACAGTTCTTGAGCTGATTTCCGACGGGCCAAGCGATATCAGCCAGCGCTCCTACGGTCATTCGTTCCAGGTGCAGGAATTCCGGCGGCCGGAGTTTGAGGTGAAGGCCACGGCGCCGGAAGGGCCGTTCTTCGTCAACCACGACGCGACGGTCTCGGTGGCGGCCAGCTATTACGCCGGAGGTGGCCTGCCCAACGCCGATGTGACGTGGCGCGTCTCATGGCGCCAGGGTCAATATAGCCCGCCCGGCTGGGACGAGTTCACCTTCGGCGTGTGGACACCGTGGTGGCGGATATCGACCCCGGTGCTTTCGACTGTCACGTTCGCACCCGGCAAACCTGGCGTGATCCCCGGTGGCGAGAAGACCGAAACGTATACCGGCAAGACCGACGCGACCGGTGTGCACCGTCTCAAGCTCGATTTCGGACCGGTCGATCCGCCCTTGCCGACGGTCTATTCGACCGAAGCCAGCGTGATGGATGTCAATCGCCAGGCGTGGAACTCCTCGACCAATCTGCTCGTGCATCCGGCGAGCCTCTATGTCGGTCTCCGCAGCGATCGCATGTTCGTCCAGCGCGAGCAGCCGCTCAAGATCGAGGCGATCGTCACCGATTTGGACGGCAAACCGGCGCTCGGCAAAGAGATCAAGCTGCGCGCGGTCCGGCTCGATTGGCAGTACAAAGACGGCAAGTGGCAGGAGGTTGAGGTCGCGCCGCAGCCGTGTACGGTGCTGTCGGCGAAAGAGCCGGTCGTCTGCACCTTCGAGACGCCGGAGGGCGGTCAGTATAAGATCACGGCACAGGTCGTCGACGATCAGGGCCGCATCAACCGCAGCGAATTCATGCGCTGGGTCGCCGGTGGTCAGCGGCCTCCCGCTCGCCAGGTCGAGCAGGAGGAGGTCAATCTCATCCCCGACCGCAAGGAGTATCAACCCGGCGACACGGCCGAGATCCTGGTGCAGTCGCCCTTCTTCCCGGCCGAGGGTACGGTCACGCTGCGCCGCTCCGGCATCGTCGAGAGCCAGCGCTTCGCGATGTCCGGCCCGACGTACACGCTGAAGGTGCCGATCAAAGAGGGGTACATCCCCAACTTGCATGTTCAGGTAGATCTGGTCGGCGCCGCGCCGCGCACCGACGACCAGGGCAATCCCAAGCCGAGTCTGCCCAAGCGACCTGCGTACGCCAAAGGTGAACTCAACCTCGCGATCCCGCCGCTGGCGCGCACGCTCAAGCTCGACGTGGCCCCGCGCGACGCCAAGCTGGAGCCAGGCGGCAAGACCACGGTCGATGTCGCCGTGAAGGACGCCAAAGGTCAGCCCGTGTCGGGCGCTGAGCTCGCCATCGCCGTCGTGGACGAAGCGGTCTTAGCCCTCACTAACTATCAGATGGCTGACCCGATCGCGGTCTTCTACGACCAGCGCGCAGGCGGCGCGAGCGATCATCACACCCGCGCGAGCATCGTGTTGGTCAACCCGGAGGAGTTGAACCAACTCGCCGAGCAGGCGCAGCCAGCAATGGAGTCGATGGCGGATGGTGCGCGCGCGATGGCCCCGATGGCGGCCGCGCCGGCCCCGATGGCGGCCGCGCCGGCCCCCGCAGCGACGCAGGCATCGGCTGCCAAGGCGTTCGGCGGCGGCGGCGACCAGGCCGCCCAGACGCCTATCGCCGTGCGCACCGACTTCAACCCGCTGGCGCTCTTTGCGCCGGCTGTCGCCACCGACGCTCAGGGCAAGGCGCAGGTTGAGGTGAAGGTGCCGGACAACCTGACCCGCTATCGGGTGATGGTCGTGGCGGTCGCGGATGGCAAGCAGTTCGGTAAAGGCGAATCGTCGATCACTGCCCGTCTGCCGCTGATGGTGCGGCCGTCGCCCCCGCGGTTCCTGAACTTCGGTGATAAGTTCGAGCTGCCGGTTCTGCTTCAAAATCAGACCGACGCGCCGATGGCGGTGGACGTGATCGTGCGCGGGACGAATATCGGCCTGACCGGCGCTCTGGCCGCTCGCTCGACCGAGCCAGCCTCCGTGGGCAAGCGCGTGACCGTGCCCGCCAACGACCGCGTCGAGGTGCGTTTCCCGGCAACGACGGTCAGCGCGGGCACGGCGAGATTCCAGGTCGGCGCGGCATCCGGTAAGTGGGCCGACGCGGCGCAGTTCGATCTGCCGGTCTGGACGCCGGCGACGACCGAGGCATTTGCGGTCTACGGCGTGGTGGATCAGGGCGCGATCGCACAGCCGGTCGTTGCGCCGAGCAACGTCTATACCCAGTTCGGTGGGCTGGAGATCACCCTCTCCTCGACTGCGATGCAGGCGCTCACCGACGCGTTCCTCTACTTGCAGGCCTATCCGTTCGAATGCTCCGAGCAGGTCGCCTCGCGTGTCCTCTCTGTGGCGGCGCTGCGTGACGTGCTGACCGCGTTCAAGGCCGAAGGGCTGCCGTCGCCGAAGGAGATCGAGGCGGCGATGGCGCGCGATATCGAGCGGCTGAAAGGCATGCAGAACGATGACGGCGGCTGGCCGATCTGGCGCAGGGGCGAGGAATCGTGGCCCTACTACAGCATCCACGCGGCGCACTCCCTGGCACGCGCCAGGCAGAAGAGCTACGTGGTCCCGGCCGATACGCTGCAGAAGGCGCAAGCCTACCTGCGTGACATCGAGCGGCGCTACCCAAGCTACTACAGCGAGGACGCGCGCCGCGCGCTGACCGCATATGCGTTATACGTCCGGAAGTTGCTCGGCGACGCCGATCCGGCCCGCGCTCGCAGCCTCATCAAGGAAGCCGGCGGCGTCGAGAAGATGCCTCTTGAGGCGCTGGGCTGGATCATACCGACCCTCAGCGACGATCAGAACTCGAAGATCGAGATGGAGGCGATCCGCCGCCACCTGAACAATCGCGTGACCGAGACCGCCGGCGCCGCACACTTCGCTACCTCATACGGCGACAGCAACTACCTGCTGCTCCACTCCGATCGCCGCGCCGACGGCATCTTGCTGGATGCGCTGATCGGCGATCAGCCGCAGAGCGACCTGATTCCGAAGATCGTCAAGGGGCTGATGGCGCACCGCAAAGCGGGGCGCTGGGCCAACACGCAGGAAAACGCGTTCATCCTGCTGGCGCTCGACCGCTACTTCAACACCTACGAGGCGCAGACGCCCGATTTCGTCGCGCGAGTTTGGCTGGGCGACGGCTACGCCGGGGATGCGACCTTCCGCGGCCGGACGACCGAGTATCGCCAGATCGACATTCCGATGAGCTATCTGAGCGCAAAACCCGGCTCGCAGAACCTCATTCTGAGCAAGGAGGGGGCCGGCCGCCTCTACTATCGCCTGGGGCTGCGCTATGCGCCGACTGATCTGCGCCTGCCGCCCTACGAGGCCGGCTTCACCGTGGAACGCGTCTATGAAGCCGTGGACAACCCCGATGACGTGAAGCGCGACAGCCAGGGCGTGTGGCACGTCAAAGCCGGCGCGCGCGTGCGCGTGCGGCTGACGATGGTCGCGCCGACCCGGCGCTATCACGTCGCGCTCGTCGATCCGCTGCCGGCCGGATTCGAGGCGCTCAACCCGGCGCTGGCCGTCACCGGCAGCATCCCGCAGGATCCGCAGCGGCAGACCGGGGCCAACCGTTACTGGTGGTGGTGGCGCACCTGGTACGAGCACCAGAACATGCGCGATGAACGCATCGAGGCGTTCGCGTCGTTGCTGTGGGACGGTGTCCACAGTTACACCTACGTCGCACGGGCGACGACGCCCGGCACGTTCATCGCCCCGCCGACCAAAGCGGAAGAGATGTATGCACCGGAGACGTTCGGTCGCGGCGCCGTGGATATCGTCGTCGTCGAATAACCTGCTTTCGCCATTCAGCGCGCCCGGCGATGAATTCGCCGGGCGACCTAACTCGGCAGAGATGTGCGTGCCGGGACATTCGGCTAATCCAAGTCACGTGCGGCGGCAGAGCGCCCGGACATTAATGTCCGGGCTACCCGGCGGCGCCGGATCAATCCGGCTGTGCGCGCCGCAGCCCCATTGATGGGGCGCCACTCAAATAGCCCGGCGACTTCATCGCCGGGCGGCGGCACATGACGAAAGTGCGCTGGCGCAGGCGATGGCCGGCTCATTTTGTGAACCTTCACAATGTCCGGGCGCTGCCTGGCAGCCTGCGCCGTTCTGCTGGACTGTTCCTCTCGTAACCCAAATCCTCTCCTGCTTTGGCGGCCCATTCATCTCGTGATAGAATGTCCTAAGTGACGGGCGATTGGCCTGTCGCATCCTCAAGGAGGAGTCACATGGCGCGTTTTTCTCGTTTGGAAGTCCTCAATTCCCTGCTCGATATCGGTCTGCTGCCGCTTTTCTACCATGCGGAGGTGGATGTCGCAGTGGATGTCGTCTCGGCCTGCGCCCGCGGCGGCGCGCGACTGGTGGAGTTCACCAATCGCGGCGAGCTGGCCTACCCGGTGTTCACCGAGTTGGTCCGGCGCTGCGCCAAAACCGATGTGATCCTCGGCGTCGGCTCGGTGCCCGACGCGCCGACGGCCGCGCTCTTCATCGCCAGCGGCGCGAACTTCATCGTCAGCCCCAGCCTCAACCCGGAGGTCGCGCGCCTGTGCAACCGGCGCAAGATTCCCTATCTGCCCGGCTGCCTGACGCCGACTGAGATCGCGACCGCCGAGGAGTTGGGCGTCGAGATCTGCAAGATCTTCCCCGGCAACGTGGGCGGGCCGGAGTTCATCAACGCGGTGATGGCGCCCTGTCCCTGGACGCGACTGCTGCCCACCGGCGGCGTCGACGCGACCGAGGAGAGCGTCAACGCGTGGATCAAGGCGGGCGCGGCCGCGGTGGGCATGGGCTCGAAGCTCATCACCTCGTCGCTGCTCAAGGCGCACGACTACGACGGTCTGGCGGTCAAGGTCGCCCAGGTGATCGCGTGGATCAAGGCCGCACGCTGACCAGTGCACGTCGCAGGTTTGAGGTTGAGGGTTGAAGGTTGAAGGTTGAAGGTTGAAGGTTGAAGGTTGAAGGTTGAAGGTTGAAGGTCGAAGGTCGAAGGTCGAAGGTCCCAATGGGATGCCTGCCGTGAACCTTGAACCTTGAACCTTGAACCTTCAACCGTGAACCGTAAACCGTGAACCTTGAACCTTCAACCTTCAACCGTAAACCCACCACCCCCTCATATCCCGATGGTGATTCCATGATCCCTGCCCATCTTCGCGTTGCCTTCTTG
>JALOOE010000054.1 GCA_025454565.1 Anaerolineae bacterium | reverse complement strand
CTTCCCGGTCTTCAAGAACCGGGCGAACTACAACGGACTCTACGGCCTGCCCATCGCGCTGGGAGAGTTATTGCCGGAACACAGGGTCGCCGTGATGGAGATGGCCGCCGACCACTTCGGCGAGATGGCGCGGCTCTGTGCGATCGCGCCGCCGCACGTCGCTGTCGTCACCACCGTCGAGCCGGCGCACCTGGAAACATTCGGCTCGTTGGAGGCCATCGCGAGAGAGAAGGGTGAGCTGGTCGCCGCGCTGACACCCGGCGGGCTCGCCGTGCTCAACGCCGACGATCCGCGCGTGCTGGGCATGGCGGCGCGATGCGCACCGGGTGTGCGGGTGATGACCTTCGGCACAAGCGACGTGACCGGCACTGGCGACCGCCGGTCGGCGACCGGGTGGTCGTTCGAAAGCGCCGGTCACGTGTCGGCCAGCAACATCATCGTCACGCGTGCGGGCCTGCGCTTCGACGTCGAGACCCCGGCCGGCCGCGATCACGTGCATTTTCCGCTGCTGGGCCGCCACCAGGTCTACGCCGCGTTGGCGGCCATCGCGGTCGGGCTGCACTTCGGCATGGAGCTGGCGGCGATCCTGCCCAGGCTGGCGCGGCTCCCGCACATCCCGGGGCGGCTGAATCCGCTGCCGGGCCGGCGCGGCAGCCTGCTGCTCGATGACTCGTACAGTTCCAGCCCCGCGGCGGCCGAGGCCGCGCTGGAGACCCTCGCAGCCGTAGAGGGGCGCCGCAAGATCGCCGTGCTGGGCGACATGCTGGAATTGGGCGTGGGCGAAGCCGCCGGACACGAGCAGGTGGGCCGCATCGCGGCCGGATCGGCGGCGCGGACGGATCTGCTGGTAACCAAAGGGGTGCGCGCCCGACAGATCGCCGAGGCGGCGCGCGCGGCCGGGCTGGCCGCCGACCAGATCGTCATCACCTACACCGCCGAAGATGCGGCGCGGGCCGTGCTCGACCGCCTGGGGCCAGGCGATGTCGTGCTGGTCAAAGGCTCGCTCGCCACCCGCATGGAGCAGGTGACCCGCGCGCTGCTGGAGGACGGTGCCGCGGCCGCCGACGTGCTCGTGCGGCAAGATGCGGCCTGGCAGCACATCGTCACCGTGCGGCCCGACCGGCCCACCTGGCTGGAGATCGACCTCGGTGCGATCGCCCACAACGTCCGCCGGCTGAAGCAGCTCGCCGGGGATGCCCAGCTCATGATCTCGCTCAAGGCCGACGCCTATGGTCACGGCGCGATCCAGGTGGCGCAGACCGCGCTGCACAACGGCGCGTCATGGCTGGGGGTGGCCTGCCTCAGCGAGGGCGTCGCGTTACGTCAAGCGGGCATCGCCGCCCCCATCCTGATCCTGGGCTTCACGCCGGCCTGGCAGGCGCGCGACGCTTTGCGCCACGATCTGACCGCAACCGTCTTCGATGCGGAGGTAGCGCAGGCGTTCTCGCGGGCGGCCCTCGCCCTGGATCGGCAAGCGCGCGTCCACATCAAGATCGACACGGGCATGGGCCGCCTCGGCATCTATCCGCGCGACGCCGCGGTTTTCGTCGCGGCGCTGATCGCGTTGCCCGGCCTGGTCATCGAGGGCATCTTCACGCATCTCTCCGTCGCCGACGGCGCGACCGAGTGGGAGGTGGCCTACACGACCGAACAGCTTGCGGCGTTCGACGGCGTGCTGGCCGACCTGCGCGCCGCCGGCATCGATATCCCGCTGGCGCACGCTCTTAATAGCGCCGGGCTGCTTAACGGGTGGAAGGTTCAAGGTTCAAGGTTTCAAGCGGAACCTTCGACTTTCAACCTTCAACCTGCAACTCGTAGCCTCGTCCGCGCCGGCATCGCGGTCTATGGCCTCGATCCGTCGCCGCAGGTGCGCTGCCCGCCCGATTTCAGGCCTGCGCTGGCATGGAAGACGCAGATCGCGCAGGTGAAGGAGTTGCCGCCGGGCAGCCATGTGGGTTACGGCGCGGCGTATCGCACCGAGGGTCAGGAACGCATCGCCGTCATCCCCGTGGGCTACGCCGACGGCTTCCGCCGCGGGCCGCAACATTGGGGCGCGGTGCTCGTGCGCGGCCAGCGCGCGGCGATCGTGGGCCGCGTGTGCATGGATCAGACGATGATCGACGTGACCCGTATCCCCGGTGTGCGGATCGGCGACGAGGTCGTCCTCATCGGCACGCAGGGCGCCGATCGAATCACCGCCGAAGAGGTGGCGAACCGGCTCGGCACCATCAACTATGAAGTCGTTTCAGCCATCCTGCCCCGCGTCCCGCGCGAGACCTTTGCCTGATCCGAATTTGTCAGATTCGCTGTGCCACAGACGGCCACCTGTGCTATAATTGTACTGAAAACAATCGTCCCAGGAGGCTGACATGGCATCTCGGTCCAGTTACGATACGGCCGCTCGCGCGTATGCCGATGGCGTGCGCGCGCTTCTGACGCCGACCCTGTCCGCAGTCGAAAGGGCTGCGCCCGCGCCGGCATCCACCGACGCGCTGACGGCGCAAGCGACGGCGCTGGCGCGGCGAAGCGCCGCACTCAGGGAAGCGACCACCGCCGACCTCGCCGCGGCGGACTGGGCCGAGCGCGCCCGCGCATCGACGCGACTGCTGGCCCAGGCTGTCACCGATCTGCAGATCAGCGCTTATCTCCTGCAAGTGGCGCAAGGCGAATCAACCGAGCGGACGGTGCGTTCAGCCGAAGCTGATTTTTTCTCATTTGACATCGAAGAGACCCTGGCGATCCTGACCGAAGATGACGCCGCCGCTGCAACTCGCGCCGCGGTCCTGCCGCCCGACCTCCCGGCGGCCCGCGGCCAACTCTCTGGCTTAGTGACCGCAACCCTGAATTCGATCGAAGGCCGCGCCGCCAAGACCGGTCAGACGGCTGTGAGCGGCCTGCTGGTGCTGGGCGTCGGCCAGGTGGCCCAGGCAGCCGGCATCGTGGGGCTCGACATCGCGCAAGCGCTTGGTGTGGCAGACAAAGTGACGAAGCTCTATGCGTTGGTACGGGACTACGCCCTCAGCGCGTACAACGCACTGGTGGCCCTCCTGGGGCCGGCCGTGGCGCAGAGTGCGGCGCAACAAGTGCTTGCCTGGGTCAACGATGTGGCCGCCGGCGAGCAATTTCGCACCCTGTTGACGCAACTGTACGGAACGAAGCAGACCGCCGAACTTCTCGCCACGTTGGTGTCGGAAAGCCAGGCCGACCTCAGCAAGTTCGTGATCGCGATCCAGGACGTGGACGGACTGAACACCGGCTTCCGGCAACAGCTCGATCTCGTCGACAAGCTGCTGCGTGGCTTCCGATTGGTCGGCGGCGCGGCGGCGGTGGCGATCCCGCAGGCGGCGGTGCTGCTGGCTGCCGCCTATATCGCGATCACGGGGTATGCGGTGCTGGCCGGCGCGGATTATGTCGATGCCGAGCGCGTCAAGCTGCTGAATCGCGTGCCCGGCGTGCGTCAGGTGGTGGAACAGGCGCTGAATTGACGGTAGACGGACGACCGACGACGACAAGGAATCCGACGAGTGATCACCCTCTCTCGTCTATCGTCTCCCGTCTCTCATCTCCGCGGAGGTATCCCATGAAACGCAACTCGCGTCATTGGCCGGGGCGGTTCGCCCGTTGGTTGTTCGGCTCACCGTTCCGGGAACTGTCGCCATTGTACGGCAACACCGTACCGGCAGACCTCCAACTTTTCGAGGCGCAGGCCGAGGAGGCCAGACGCCACGGTCTGGGGGGCGTCGCCACCCGGCCGCGCGTGCCACACAGGAAGACCAAACCGGCGCGGCTGGACTCAGCGCTCGAACGGCAATAGGGATGGCGCGGCGTCGAGTGATCGCGATGTTGTCCGCATTGATAAGCCATGCGTTCGGCCTGACCCGGCGCTTTGCCGGGCAGCCGGAGGTGGGCTACAATGGCTCAACTATCCGACGAGCTGAAACATGGATTGGCTAGAGACACGTCTCGATCTGACGAACCCAGGGCTATGGATCCTCGCGAGTTCTGCGTTGGCGGTATTGGCCGCCAACGCCGCGTGGGTCCTCCTGCGACTGACGCGTGGGCGTTTGCGGCTGGGACGGCTGCTCCGATCGAGCGGCACGCGGGCGCTGGTCTGGCTGGTTGTGTCGCTCTATCTGCTGCTGATGCCCCTGTTCGCGTGGCGCTATGGCGCCATCTCGCCCTATTTTCTCGGTCTGAGCGAATTGGATTGGGTCGGCAGCATCACGGCCGGCGGCTTGCTGGCGGTGCTGCTCATTGCGCTGGTGCTGTTCGGGTGGCTCGTCTATCGCCACGCGCTGCCCGCCGATCAGGCCGAGACACCTCCCACCGAAGGCCGGTTCATCCACGCACTGCGCGCGCCCATCGACGCGGCGCTGGCGCAGTGGCATCTGGCCTTCTATCGCGCGGGGGCGATCGGTTGGCTCACCGAGATCTCGGCGCTTCCCGCTGCCATGCCCGGCCCACTACGGGAAAGCCTGCAATCGCAACCGTTTTACTGGGGGAGTTGGCTCGGCCTGGGGGTGTTGCTGGTCGAGTCAGTGCTGAATCCGCATCTCTGGGCAGTGCTTGGCACGCCCACCCAGGAGGAACGCGCGTGGGGAAGACCGGAGGCGATTCTGCGCAGCCTCGCCCTGGCCGTGGGTACCACCGCATTGTTCATCCTGACGCGCAACCTGTGGTTGTGCCTCGCCTGTCAAGTGATCGTCGAGACGGCCATCGCAGGGTGGCTCCCGCTGCATCGGCCCCAGGCGGGTGTGCCGGATACGGTGTAGCAGACAATATCTTTCAGCGAGGAGCCGAAAAGAAAAGACGGACGAAAACGCAGGACCAAACCTTCCTGGTCCTTGCGTCTTCGTCCGTCGGATTATACTGGATCGCGCGACGCGCGCCAGAGCCAATCAGATGATGAAACTCAGCGCGATCAGCATGGCAAACAGGGCGGCAGCGACGATGCCCAGGCGCTTCAGGTCGCCCGCCACATAGCTATATTCCTTGGCCAGATCCACGGGCCCACGGGCAGCCGCGGCTGCCGCGCCAGCAGGACGGGCGCTGGCGCCGGAGGTTGGCGCGGCCCCCGCCGCAACCTGGGATGGTTTACCGTCACCATACATGCGCGGCGTGCTGCTCTGCGGCACACGCCGAGTGGTCTTTTTCTTTGCCATGAAAGGACGATCCTCCGTAATATTGCTTATTGCAGCGGATTATACCGCGCCGCTCACAGGGCGTCAATTTGAGCGAAGCCGTCCCCACAATCTCCAGGCGAGCGGCCGTCCGAGACCCACACAACATCCTACTGCGTCATAGACGGAGTCATGCACAACCGCGGGGGAGCAAGCCGATGCCAGAACACCTCATCGATACGCACCAACACCTGTGGAACCTGGAGCGCGTTGCGTATCCGTGGCTGACACCCGATTCCGGCCCGATCTGCCGCACCTTTGAGCCGCCCGAGCTGGAGCCGCAGCTTGCGGCCGCAGGGGTGACCCACACGGTTCTGGTTCAGGCAGCCAACAGCTACGCCGACACCGAGTATATGCTCGAACAGGCCGCGCTCTATCCGTGGATCATCGGCGTGGTCGGCTGGGTGCCGCTGCTGCTGCCGGATGTGGCCGCACGCGTCATCGAGCGCTTCAAGCAGAACCCCTACTTTCGCGGTGTCCGCCATCTGATCCACAACGAAGCGGACCCCAGATGGCTGCTCCATGACCGTATGATCGAGGGCCTCAAGCTGCTCGCCGCGCATGGGTTGACCTTCGATGTGGTCGCGACGCTGCCGGAGCATATGGAGTGCATCCCGGTGATCGGCGAGCGGGCGCCCGATCTCAAGATAGTGATCGATCACCTGGGCCAGCCGCCGATTGCCACGCGCGGGCTGGGACGCTGGGGCAACGATCTGAAGATCGCGGCCGCGAATCCGAACGTCTACGCCAAGATCTCCGGGTTGGGAACGGCCAGCGGCAATTGGGACGGCTGGACATCCGACGACATCCGTCCTTATGTCGAATACGCCATGGCAACGTTCGGCCCGGATCGCTGCATGCTCGGCGGCGACTGGCCGGTCTCGGTGCTGGCAGGCGGCTACGTCAAAGCCTGGACTGCGTACCGGGCGATCCTGGCAGGCTATCCGGCGGATGTGCGGGAGACGATTTCCAGCAAGACCGCGATGCGCTTCTACGACATCGCCCCCGGCTGAGCGAAGATCACACCATATCCGCCGTCGAGTACGTCACGGGAAAAGCCTGAATACCGACGGCGGGTTCGAGATGGATTGACGTGAAACGTGATACGTGAGAGCCCACACGGCCATTTCACGCATCACGTTTCACGCGTCATCCGGTCAGGCCCCTGAACCTCGCATACGCGTCATTCCACGCCGTCGCATCAGTCGGCTGATACGTCTCAGTATCGAATGACCGGCGGACAAGCGCACGGCCCTCGGCCAGCGAGCCGATGGCGCCGGTGGCAAGGAGTTGCAGCAGCAGGTTGCCGACGGCGGTAGCCTCGAAGGGCCCCGCGACCACTGGCTGGCCGATGGCATCGGCGGTGAGCTGGTTGAGCAGCCGGTTCTGCGCGCCGCCGCCCACGATGTGCAAGACGCCAATTCGATGCCCAACGAGCGTCTCCATCATCTCCAGGACGCGACGATATTTCAGCGCCAGGCTCTCGTAGACGACACGGGCGATGGGGCCGACCCCTTCTGGCACGGTCTGACCGGTGCGGCGGCAATACTCCCGGATGCGCGCCGGCATATCGCCGGGCGCCAGGAAGTCGTGCGCGTCCACGTCGATCTGCGCGATGAATGGCCGTGCGATCATCGCGTGGCGCACGATATCATCCCACGACAGCGCTTGCCCCTCGGCCGCCCACGTGCGCCGGCACTCCTGGATGATCCACAGCCCGGCGATGTTCTTGAGGAGGCGGATCGTATCGCAGACGCCGCCTTCGTTGGTCACGTTGAACGCCAGCGCGTCCGCGTTGATCACCGGCTGTTTGGTCTCGACGCCCATCAGCGACCAGGTGCCGGAGCTGAGGTAGGCGTAGTCGGCGCTCTCAGCGGGCACCGCGGCGACCGCGCTGGCCGTGTCGTGGCTGCCGGGCGCGACCACCCGCAGTTGCTTGGCGCCGGTCTCGTCGATCACGGCCGGGAGCAGACCGCCCAGCACCGTGCCCGCCTCGACGATGGTCGGCAGGTAGTGCGTCGGGATGCCCAACCGCTCCAGCAGGCCCGTCGCCCACGCAGGACGGTACGGATCGAGCGCCTGGCTGGTGCTGGCGATGGTGCGTTCGCTGACCTTCTGCCCGGTCAGCCAGTAGTTCAGCAGGTCGGGCATCATCAGGAGCGTGCGCGTGCGCGCCAGCACTTCGGGATCTTCGATCTGTTGGGCGAGTAGCTGGAAGAGGGTATTCAGTTGCATGAACTGGACGCCGGTGGCGGCGAAGATCTCTTCGCGAGGTACGCGGCGAAACGCCTCCGCCATCATGGCGTCGTTGCGGCTGTCGCGATAGTGATACGGCAGGCCCACCAGCCGGTCGTTGCGGTCGAGCAGGCCGTAGTCCACGCCCCAGGTGTCGATGCCCAGGCTGATCAATTCCGAGCCGCAGCATACGACGGCCTTCTTCAGACCTTCCTGTATCTCCGCAAAAAGTCGCAGCGTGTCCCAGTGCAGGCTATCGCCATGTGCACTGGGGATATGCACCGGACCGTTGGCGAACCGATGGACTTCCTCCAACGTCAGCCGCTCGCCGTCAAAGCGGCCGACGATCGCCCGCCCGCCGGATGCGCCGAGGTCGAGGGCGAGGTAATTGCGAGTTGCACTCATAGGTCGAATCCCTTCGACGTATTGCGTAGTGCGTTTTCCATTCCTCGATGAGACGCAAATGCACTACGCAATACGCAATACACTACCGCTTTCCCAGCATCAACTTCGCGTTGGTCTCGCCGCCGTTCGCCAGGTAGAGCAGCGGGATGGGCCGATCGACACCCTCGACGAAGCGCGGGCGCGCGGCCCAATCGCAGGCGGAGAGGACGTTGTTGAGGTCCATCCAGTATTCCAAACGCGCCGGGCTGAGGCCCTGGATCATGTGGAAGTGGTTGGCGGGCGGGTAGTGCTTGTACTCATACATCGTGGCGTACTTGGGCACGACGAAGGTGTGCGGCCATTCGGCGGTGGTGGTCTGGCACAGGGCAGACGCCATCGGCTCCGGCACCTCGGCCGTGGCTGCCTCGTCCCAACTCAGGCTGAACATGCCGGACAGGCTGCTGTACATCAGCCGGCCGGCGATCCCCTCCAGGCCGCCCGGCGAGACGTAATGCACCGAGTTGCCCATGCCGGGGAAGTAGCCGGGATCGGCCAGCGGCATGCTGACCTTGGCCATGATCTCGTCCACGCTGGCGCCGGGCCTGGCCGCCCAGTCGAACGATGCGCTGCCGGAGTTATCGCCGTCCACCAGCCCTTTTTCGGCCCATGCCGCGCCCTTCGGCAGGGTGAAGCCGAGCTTCTTCGCCAAAGCCTGGAGCTCCCACGGCTCCCACACCTTGCGGAAGTCCATGAAGAGGGGCGGGTTGCCGCCGGTGAGGGACGAGAAGAAGATCATCGTCAGGAGCGCCTGCACGTCCGC
>JALOOE010000053.1 GCA_025454565.1 Anaerolineae bacterium | reverse complement strand
TGATCGCCTTGCTCGTGATGTCGGCCAGCAGCGTCTGGATGCGCGTCTTGCTCGCGGCGTCATCGATCAGGCCGAACGCCAGCGCCAGGGTAGCTTTGCTGTAGAGGCTCAGCGCCTCCCGTCGCTCGTAGAGCGCGCCGGCGCGGTTCGGCTCGGCCGCGCCCGCCTCGGCCAGCGCGTACAGCATCAGCGCCTGCTGGTTCAGCTCCCACGGCTTGAGGCCCGACGGTGCTTTGAGTTGGCTCTTGAGATTGCGGATCCCGCGGTCGAGCGCGGTCGGATCGACCGTGAAGCCGGCCTGCTTGGCCCTCGCCATCCCCAACACGACATAACTGCTGATAGTCGGATCACTGGCGTCCTTTGCCCACCAACCCCACCCGCCGTCGACGTGCTGCCCGGCATAAAGCCGTTGCAGCCCCACGCCGACTTGCTGCGCCAACGGAGTCGCCAGCTCCGGCCTGGCACCCCGCAGCTTCTGCAGCGCCTGGAACGTCACGACGTTGGGCAGGAAGCGGCTCACCGTTTGCTCGGTGCATTCGTAGGGGTAGTGCTCAAGATAGTCCAGGCTGCCGAGCATCCCGGCGGCCAGGCTGGGCTCCAGCTTCACCTCAAGTCCGCCGCGCGTCGGATCGGCATTCGGCGGGAGCCGGAACAACTCGAGGCGGCTTTCGTTCGGCCCGACCTGGCCGCTGCTGCCGATGACCGCCGGCGTGGAGTAGCGATGGACGGGCAGGGTGGTCTCGACGGCGTCCGATTTCCGCTCTCGGATTTCGGATTGCGGATTGACGACGGCGGACATTAGCACCGTAACTGAATCGTCAGCAGTCTGAACCGTGATGGGCCAGGTTACTTTGGCGGTCTCGCTGCCCTTGATCGTCACGTTCTGCGTCGTGGCTGCGCCGACCTGCAAGCCATCGGCGCTAAGCTTAACCTCAACCTTGACCTCGGCCTTCGTATTGTTATGGATGATGGCGGCGATTTCGGCTTTGTCGCCTTCGATGAAGAAGCGTGGCAGCACCGGCCGCACCAGCAGATCCTTGGTCGCGATCACGTCCGCCTTGGCTTGGCCCACCTGTGTCGCAGCGGTGATGGCGCGGCCGTCCATCGTCCAGGTGGTCAGGTTATCGGGAAGCGCTAACTCCACCGTGGCCTTACCATCAGCCCCGGTCTTGACCGTCGCATTCCAGTAGGCGGTGTCGGGGAATTCGCGGCGCACCGTGAGATCGCCGCCATCGCCGCCATTGCCCCCGCCGCCGCCTTTACCGCCCTGGGCAAGCTGTGCCACCAGCCGGTCGACGTTCACCACGAGGGTCGCGCCCGTGGTCACGCCCAGGCCGCGCTCCCGGTAGAAGCGATCCATCATCGCGCCAGCGGCGTCGTCTGCCAGCGATAGCACCGCTTTGTCCACCAGCGCCAGCGATGCCTCGGCCGAGATCGGCTTGCCGGCAGCGTCGAGGGTCTGCAGCTCCCAGGTCATCGTCTCGCGCGGGCCGACGCGTAGCGTGTCGGAGACCTTAGCCGTCTCGGAAACCTCGGAGGTCGCCCGCGGCGTGAGGATCACCTGTAACTGCTTGTCGGCCACCGAGACCTTCAGCGGCGCGAGTCCCATGCGGAACGACGGCGACGGCGATGTGGCATCCATCCCCTTGACCAGGACCAGCGAGGCGTAGACGTCGGGCGCGTACTCGTCCAGGATGGGGATGCGGATCACCTCACTGTTGCGTGTCACGTCGATGACTTCCTGGCTCAGGATGCCGCCGCGCTCCACGGTCAGCAGCGCCTTGACCGGCGTCTGGTATGGGCTGGCGGCCAGGAGCTGCGCCGTATCGCCCACGGCATATTCCTTCTTGTCGGCGACCAACTGGATGCGGTCGTGGTTTTCCTGGCGCCAGGGCACATATCCCGCCCCGTCCGCAGACGGGCTACCGCTGACCCAGGCGTAGGTCGCGCTGCGCACGGCGTGACCGGATTTGTCGCGCGCCGTGGCTTCGATCTTGTACTCGCCTGGCTCCTTCGGCGTGAAGGCGAAAACCGCGGCGCCGTCGCTCCGGGTCGTCAGCGTTTCGCTGTAGACCGGCGTTTTCTCGACTCTGCTCACCCAGTAGAAGTTGCCGTCTTCCGCCTGCTCTTTCACGCTGTACCACCGCAGGCGATTGGCGACCAGCGCCACATCCGCCTCACTCACCGGCTGGCCCTGCGGGTCGACCGTCAACACGTCGATAGCGGCGGGCGAGCCGGCCGTTACCACGTAGCTTTGCGGTCGCAGGCCGATGTAGAAGTCGGCCTTGTGCACGATCGCGTTCGCCTGCGTCGAGACGGTCTGGCCGTTGGCGTCCAGGATCGTGATGTCGAAAATGTAACGTTGGCTTTGCGGGAAACGCGTGATATCAGCCGGGACGCTGAAGCTGTAGCGACCTACCGAGTCGGTGACGCCCTCTCCCTGGCTCAGCGCGCCGCCGTAGCTCGACCGGGGCGCCGGGGCATACCAATCCCAATCGGTGAAGCTGTAGGGTCCGCCGTCGGGCGGCTCAGGCAAGTGGAAGTTGTAGTCGCTCGTCAGCAACACCCATCGGACCTTCGCTCCCTTGACGGGCTGGCCGAAAAAGTAGTTGGCCTGGACAACGGTCCGGATCTGTTCGCCCTGAACGTATTCGGGCCGGTCGGTCTGCGCGCTGACCTCGTACTCCGGCTTGCGATATTCGGCCACCTGGAAACTGACGGAGAAGCTGGCGCCTTCTCGCTCCTTCGTCGGTGTGGTATCGGGCACGATCACCTGGATGTTGTAATAGCCCAACGACGCATCCTGATCCAGTATCAGATCGCCGTGCGTCGTCCCCAGCCCGGCAAGCGTTAATTGCTGGCTGGAGAGTTCCTTGCCTTCGCCGTCGCGGATCGTCACCGTGACGGTCTGACCGGGCGCAGGCAGCGCGTAGAGCGCGTCGTTGTCGCGGCGGATCAGCGCCTTCCAGTGGACGGTCTGACCGGGGCGATAGATCGGTCGGTCGGTGTAGACATAACCAGTATACGATTCGGTCGCGTCGCCGGAAGGCACGCCGAAGTCCCACGGACCGATGCCGTCAGTCCACGCGCTCGACGCGACGCCGAAGCCGCCGGCGGCAGTCTTGGCGAATACCAGCAAGGGCTCCCAGGGCCGCCGCGGCGGGGCGAAGGTGACTTGTGCCACGCCGTCGGCATCGGTGGTCACCTGCTGGTCGAGAGTCCTGCCGTTAACGAAGCGCACCGTCGCATCCGGCACGGGAAGGCCGGTTTTCAGATCGGTGACCCACGCCAGTGCGCCGTTGGCCCACGCCTTCAGGGTTACGTTGAATGTCGTGCGCGCCAGCAGTTGGCGTTGCGCGTTGCCCCCATCCGGCAATTGCGCCGTTTCACTATCGACCAAAAAGTAGTAAAGCCCCGGTGGAACGGCTTGACCCGCCTCGGTCTGCAATGTGGTAGTCATCACACCGACCGTGTTGCGCGCGGTGGCGGTACGGACGTTCCATTCGCGGACCAAGTTGGCACGCATGGGTTCGTAGCGGCTTCTGCGCTCCCATGAATCAACTCCCGTCAGTTGCACGAACTCATCATCGGGCACACGCCAGAGCCCGAAGGAGAGATCGCCGACGTTGCGATAGGTCACGGCCGCGATGGTCGTCGTGTAGGCGTTGTAAGTGCCTACACCGCCGGCGCCTTGGAGTTGAATGAACGGATCGAGCTCGCGCGTCGTGAAGCGCACGACAGCGTCTCGTCCCAACAGATTGCCATAGGGATCAGCGATTTCGCCGGAGAGAGTCACGGTATAGGGCGTGTTGGGCAGCTTCTCGAAATTGACGTAGAGTGAGCTGTCCCAATCGCTGTAGTTGGTGAAGACCTGCGTCGGCTTGGGCAGGATTGTCACGGTGCCGCTGACGAGGCTGGCCGGGTTCAGCGGACTGGCAAATTCGTAGCGGATGCCGCCGCCCGCCGGCGCGCGCGTGTCGCCGTCGCGCGGGGTGGTACGGAGAATCTTCGGCGGGTAGACCGTCGTGAATTCCTGGCCGCTCGCGAGGCGCAGCGATCCTTGACCGTTCGCCGGCTTGGCCGATTTGGCGACGCTGGCGTAGTAGCGCGTGCCAAGATCCAGTGTGCGCGCCGGCTTGAAGGTCATCGTCGTGTTGTCGGCGTTCCAACTGAAGACGCCCGCCAGCGGCTCGGCCGGAGTGCGACTCTGCGGCATCAGTAGCTTGAACGCCGCCTCTGTGGATGCCCGATCCATCGGCATGGAGAAGGTTACGGTGATCGGGGCTTCGATCTTGACGTTGTCCGAGCCCGCACGCGCCGTGGCTCGGCTGAGCTGCCATTGGATCACGGTCGGATCGGTGGTGCGGAACGTATACGTGTAAGGCGCAGCCAGTACGCCGCCGGTCGTATCTTCCAGGCCGGCGCGTACCGTGACGGTATAATCCGTGGAGGCGGTGAGCAGATTGGCGGGTGTCAGCCGGTAGATGCTCGTCGTAATCCATTCCCCCGTTCCCCCAACAGTAGGGGTGACGAGTAGCGGCTGCGGGATCTCCGGCGCTTTGACCGGGACGGCCACCTGGTTGATCGGCACGACAGGCCGGTTGAACGCTACCAGCAGCGCCGCGTCCACCGGCACGCCGTCCGATTTGTCGGCCGGTTGAACGTCGGTGACCTGCAGGAAGCCGGCGGTCCTGAACTTGAGCGAAACGGGCTGCGTGAGTCGCAGCCCCACCGCGCTGGACGCGGTGGGGCCGACATTCACCACATACTCGGCGTCGCGCTTCAGCCGCTCGGCGGGCGAGAAGATGAGCTGGTTACCCTTGACTCGCACATCGCCCGGCGCCTTCGGCTCGATGCTGAAGGCTGCGCTGGTGCTGGCAGGGTCCATCGGCTGATCGAAGGTGATGCTCACCGGCGCGGTCAGCGTTTGTTCCTGGCCGTGATCGGGCGATGTGCCCACGACGATCGGCGGCATCGGCGCTCGCGTGGGAGTTGGCGCAGGCGCGAGTGTGGGTTTCGGCGGCTGCGCCTTGGGTGGAGCGCTCTCTGTCGAGTTGACTACTGGGCCGTTGCGCGCGATCTGCTGCGTTGGTGTGGGCGCCGGCTCAGTGGGCGCGCTACAACTCGACGCAAGTAGCGATAGGATGAACAGAATGACGCCGATACGATGGATACGCATGAGTGCCTCCGCGCGTGCGATGCTGCCGTTAAGACACCGATTATTGCTCGGTTGTTCCCGTGTTTCTCATTCCTGAGTCGGAGAGCCGGGACGCCATGACAACAACTCCCAACTCTCGTATTGTTCGGCTTCCGGATGGCGGTAGCGATAGCGCACCAGCCCCACGGCGGGGCAGAACCAGCTTGTCGTGTCGTCCGTCTCGCCTCGGAACACGATGCGATAGCAGCCGGTGAACGCGCCGGCGGCCGTGCGCACCTCCTCCTCTGCTTCCACCAGCCAATAGTAGGGTGGGCCTTCATCCGCAACGAGATTGGGGTCCGCCCAGGTCTGCCCGACGGCTAAGGGCCACGTCACAACGCGTTCGCCCTCGTAGCCTTGCCCACCGGCCACGATCATCTCCGCCGGGTCCAGCGATTCAGAAAGCTGATAGAGCCGCCCGCCGAGCGGCACGTAGATCTGAACCGGCTCGCGCGGCGGACTCGCCAAAGCGGGTTGGCCGGTCGTTTCGGATCGGTAGGTCCACGCGTTGAGCATCTGCTGGACATCGGTGATCGTCTCGGTCACGACCCCCGTCCAGTACAGCGGCGCGTTTTCCTCGTCGCCCGGGATGATCAGGGTGACGCTGTACACCCACGAGGCGCCCAGGCCCAGCGGAACCAGCTCAAGCACCGACGGCTCGCCGGTGTGCAGCGTGGCGGAGCGTGCGAACCGCGGCCGTGGTGTCGGCGTGGTCGTGACCGCCGGCTCCGGGGTCACAGAAGCGGCCGCGACCATCGCGACTGCTTCTGCGGTCTCGGATGTCTCGGCAGGAGGTTCCGTCGGCAGCGTTTGGCAGGCGGCGAGCAGGCAGGAGAGCGTTAGCAGGGCGATGACAAGGCGAACGGGTTGCATGGGCACGGTGGCTCCGGTGCTGAAATGCTGAACGCGATGCGTGATTCGTGATGTATGCATCATACCCAACCGTCATGACGTTAGGGCATCGCATGGGACGCGAGCTATGGTTCGACAAATATTGTGATCGGCTCGCTGGCAGCCGGTTGACCGTCAGGCCAAGTGACAACAGCCTGCAGCGTATGGCGGCCGCGCGTCAGGGGCCACCAGGCGGTGTAGTCTGGCCCGCGCACCGAAGCGAACGGCGCGCCGTCCACGAGCAGCGTCACCGGCACATCAAGCGCAATGAGTTGCGCGGCCAGCCGAGCGGTGATGGGCAGCTTTTGCGCGTTCGACGGTAACGCTGGGTCGAGACGGTAGGTGCGGCGCATGTCGGGACTGGAGAGGACGATGGACGACCGATGACCGGCGCCGGACAGTACTTCAGGCGTCTGGCGTCGGTCGTCTGTCGTCGGTTGTGCGATCTCATTCGCGCGCGCCCACTCCCGAAACTCCGACGGCATAAGCCAGAAGGTTTGCTGGGCCATAAACTCGGCAGGAGTGGCGGCGGTCGCCGGCTCGCCCGTGCGCGTGTCGATCGCCACCTGCACGTGGGATGTATCGATCTCGGTTGGCTCAGCGCCGGCGATGAACCATTCGAGACGCCGGGTGGGACACGGCACGACCGCAGATTGAGGATTTGGGATTGGGGATGGCGGGCTGATCGTTGACGGCTGTCTGCTATCGGTTTTTTGCCCTCTGCTATCTGCCGCAAGCAGCCCCGAATCCGAGCAGACCTCAACTTGCACCAGACCTTCCGGTCGGCTGAACTCGTGCGGTGGGGCGTCGCGCAGGACGCTCGACATGAAGTCGTGCCAGATCGGGGCCGCGCCGGTCACGCCGCTGACGCCGCGCATCGGCGTGTTGTCGGCGTTGCCGGTCCACACGCCGACGACGAGATCGGGCGTGTAGCCCACGGTCCAGTTGTCGCGCCAGTCGGTCGTCGTGCCGGTCTTGACCGCCGCCGGCCGGCCGATGTCCAGCGAGCTGCCGATCCCGAACGCGGGCCGTCGCGCCTCGTCGTCGCTCATGATGTCCGTGATCAGGTAGGCGACGCGGGGATCGAGGAGCGGTTGAAGGTGCGACGTTGAAGGTTGAAGGCGGATGTCGGGCCCACCTTCCACCTTCCACCTTTCCACATTCAACTCGCGGTCAAACAGCGTATCGCCATCGAGCGTCTCGATCCGGCTGATGGCGAAAGGCGTCACCCGCTTCCCGCCGTTGGCTAACACGGCGTAGACCGCTGTGAGATCGAGCAGCCGCACCTCGCCGCCACCGAGAGTGAGCGCAAGGCCGTAGCGAGGGGTCGGGGGTTGGGAGCCAGGGGGCAATTCAGGCTGTCCCCTGATGCCTGCCTCCTGATTCCCGCCCACGATCTCCTGCTCCCACGGAATCCCCAATCGGTTTGCCAGCCCGATCAGCGCATCCACGCCGACGTGCTCCAGCGCCTTCACCGCAGGGATATTGTACGAGTTCGCCAGCGCCGTTCGCATGGTGACCGGGCCGTGGTGAACTTGATCGTAGTTTTGCGGGACGTAGGGCAACCCCTCGGCGGTGACGAAGACCGTCCGCAGGTCAGCGATGAGCGTGGCGGGTGTCCAGGGCGCGCGACCGGCCGCGGCCGCCTCCGCCGGGTCGAGCGCTAGCGCGTAGGTCAGCGGTTTGATGGCCGAGCCGGGTTGGCGCTGCGCCAACGTCGTATTGATCGCGCCGCTGATCGAGCGGTCGAAGTAGTCGGCATTGCCGACCATTGCCAGTACAGCGCCGCTCTGCGGATCGAGCGCCACCAACCCGGCGTTATCAACGCGGCGTGCCGTGTCCGCCGCGCGGTCGCAGGTCGGGGGCTCGGCGCCGGATGCGCACGGGCGGAGCGCAGCCAGCCGCCGGGCGACGATCGCCTCGGCCTGGCGCTGCCAGTCGAGATCGAGCGTGGTGCTCACGCGCAGACCGCCGGCGCGCGCACGCTCGCCGCCGAGCAACTCCTCCACCTGCCCCTGCACCCACATCACGAAGTGCGGCGCCTCGATCGGAAACGGCGTGCCCGCGTAGGATAGGTGTTCCTTTTTCGTTTCAACGGCCTGGTCTGGCGAAATGTAGCCGTCGCTGATCATCAGATCAAGCACGGTGCCCTGCCGTTGCGCCGCTGCCTCTGGATGTTCGAGCGGGTTATAGCCCGCCGGATATTGCAGGAGCCCGGCCAGTAGGGCGCACTGCGCCAGGTCGAGCTCGCGCGCATGGACGCCGAAATACGATTGCGCCGCGGCTTCGATGCCGACGGCGAAGTGGCCGTAGTAGCCGGTATTCATGTACAGCGCCAACAGCTCATCTTTGCTATAGTGACGCTCCAACCGCCATGCCAGCCACGCCTCGCCGACAGGTAGAAGGTGCGTGCAAGCTGCTGGCTGAGCGTGCTGGCGCCCGAGAATGGTCCTTCGCCGCGCCAGTTGCGCCATGCGGCGCGGGCGATGGCCAGCAGATCGACACCCGGATGCTCGTAGAAGCGGCTGTCTTCAGTGGCGATGGTTGCCTGACGGCAGGCGAGCGGAATCTCTGAGAGGGGCAGCGGCACATGCTTGTTGCCGTTCGGGGCGATGGCTTCGTAGAGTGTCCGGCCTTGCCGGTCGACGATCAAGATACTCGGCGTAGGCATTCCCGCCGCGAGCATGCCCGCCGCCTGCCTGGGGCTGGGCAGATCAGCGAAGATGAAGCGGTAGAGTAGGACGGCAAAACAGACCAACGCTCCCAGTCCAGCCAGGAGCGCGAAT
>JALOOE010000673.1 GCA_025454565.1 Anaerolineae bacterium | reverse complement strand
GGGTTGGGGCGCGGCGATGCTGTTCCACGACTCCGAGGTCCCCGACCATCCCTGGGTCGGCAAGCCGGGGGTCTCTCCGCTGAGCGACGCGTTCACCTATGAATACTTCGAGGGGCGTTTCGGCGAACTGAAGGAGAACGATCCGAGCAGCGTGAAGTTCTTCGTCATCAGCAAGCCCGGCGTGTGGGGCGTGGGCAACGGCTGCCTGCAGGACATCCTGTTTCGCGCCAGGATCCACCCCAGGCGCCGCGCGCTCGATCTGCGCGAGGGAGAACGTCGCGCGCTGCACGCCGCGCTCCGCGACACGCTGGGTCAGATGGTCGCGCAGGGCGGCCGCGATGGCGAGATCGATCTCTACGGCCAGCCGGGCGGCTACCAGCGGATTCTCAGCAGCGAGACGGCGGGAAAGCCGTGTCCGGAATGCGGCACGCCGATCGAGAAGATCAGTTACCTCGGCGGCGCGTCCTATTTCTGTCCGAAGTGTCAGGTGTAGCGGCAGGTCTCGCACCTGGCTATTGTGATGGGTCCAGTAAACAAGGAGGACCATGATGGAACCCAAGATTGTGTCCCGGCCGGCATTCACGGTCGTTGGCCGATTGTATCATGGCAAGAACGAGCACGGCGAGATCCCTAAACTGTGGGATCAGAGTCCCGTGCCGTGGGCCGATGAAATACGCGATCAGGTGATGCCGCCGCTCGCTTATGGCGTGCTGGATCACATCGATCCACAGACGGGTGAGTTCGACTATCTTGCCGGTTACGGCGTGGAGCGGGTGGTCGATCTGCCGGAGGGAATGATCCGCTGGGATGTGCCGGCCCAGACCTATGCCGTCTTCACCTGCACCCTCCCGACAATCATGGACGGCTTCGCCGCCGCCCGGCGCTGGTTCGAGCAATCGGGCACGCAGCGAGCGGCCGGCCCGGAGTTCGAGTTCTACGATGAGCACTTCATGGCCGGCGACGCGACCCTCTACATCTATATGCCGATCGTGCGCGTCTGAGGGTGCTTGCATGAACCGATTCGACAACGATGCGCACCTGGTCGCAGTGCGTCAAAACCTGAGAGATGTGCAGGCGCTCATGGAGCGCGGCGTCCTGGTCGAGCCGGACACCGGCCGCAGCTATTTCACCGGCTACTCGTACAAGACGCTCTACGACTGGGACCAGTACTTCGAGGCTATCGTCCAGATTTACATGGGCTGGCCGACCGACTATATCAAGAACGGCGTGACCATCTTCCTCGATCACCAGCGCGAGACCGGGCTGATCTCCCGCTCGGTGCCGAGCAACGAACACCACGACCCGGAGCACGTCAAGCCGTTCCTGGCGCAGATGGCGCTCCTCGTGGAGAAGGCCAGCGGCGAGCGCGACTGGATCCTGGCCGAGCCGTATTTCTCCCGACTGAAACGGTATCTGGACTACTGGCTGAGCGAGATGGACGGCGATGGGAACAGCCTGAGCGAGTGGATGAGCGCGCCGCACACCGGCATGGACAACCAGCACGAGCGCACCGGCTTCTGGCTGGATCGCTTCTGTGAGGGGGTGGACCTGAACTGCTACCTGGTACGCGAGTGCCGGGCGTTCGCGACGGTGGCATCGTGGGCGGGCAAGGATGGGCTGGCCGCCGAATACGTCGCCAGGGCCGAGGCGCGCGCCGAGCGTATCCGGGCGCTGTGCTGGGACGAGGCGGACGGTTTCTTCTATGACCGCAACGCTCGCGCCGGTGAATACCCGATGAGCCGCCATACCGGTTGGGCCTCGGCGATGAATCGCGACGCGGGCGAGCGGATTCGGGTCAAAACGGTGGCCGGGTTCGCCGCGTTGTGGGCGGGCGTGGCGACGCCGGAGCAGGCGCGGCGCATGATCTTCGAGCACCTGTTCAACGCGGCGGAGTTCTGGTTGGCGTCTCCTGTGCCGGCGATGGCGCGCAGCGAGCGCTGGTACAGCCGCGACTATCACCCAGCCGACCTCGCACGCCACCCACCGCCTCGTGCAGAAGTCTGGCAACTGCGAATACTACGACGCCGAGACCGGCGCTGGCTGCGGCCTCGATCCGTTCTGGGGCTGGAGCCTGCTGGCCCACTTCATGCCGTATGAAGAGGCGGGCGAGACGGATATCACGGCGATCTGAGCTGGTTGCGCGATTCAGCCTGGAAACCGGCATACGTGCCTGGCACTTCGCAAGTGCCAGGCACGTCGATAGGTTCCGTTGCGGTCAGGCATCTCCGTCCACAAACCCTCACCCCACATGCCGGCTTCCCGGAATATGCCATCGTCGTCAACTACCTGACGGATATAGGCTGGGCTATTATCCTCATCCAAGTCCTGCGGCCGCAGTCCCTCGACGATGGATTGCGTGCGCTGATCGACCGCGGCCCAGTAGTCGCCAGCGCAGTCAGGTCGATTCTGCCGCTCAGATCGGCGACTTCGTCGGCTGTCATACCAACCCCGAAACCCGGAAAGGGCACATTCAGGCGCTCAGCCCACGCCTCCTCGAAGAACAACTGTGGGCGGTGCGCAACAAACCGACTCAAAGCGATATCTTCGCGCGAGCCATGTGCCAGACGATCCAGGCAATGGTGTTGATCCCTCGACCGGACGACAACGAATCTGCTCATCGGTGATCTCGGTGAGGAGACGATTCGCTACAGCCCCATGTACCGGCTGATGCCGAAGCAGGAAGAACTGGACTGCATCCACTTGGCCAAGTGCCAGGCACGTCACAACCTCTACCTCTCATCAGAGCCGAAAACCGATATCCTACCTGCCGATCTCAACGTAGTCGGTGCTAGGGAAGCCCGTGATGAACGTTTTCAGCTTTTCATTCAGTTTGTCCCAGTCGGGACCCAACAGTCGCCGGGCTTCCTCTGATATCGGGCCGCCAGCGATTGGTCGCACGCGATCACGCGACTCCACGCTCGGCAGTTCCCAGATGACCGCGTACTTTCCTGCCCGCTCACCGCGGTCGGCTTTCAAGACGTGGCTTATCCAGCCCAGTCTCACGCCTAGCGGTGCGTACTCCTCAATCCAGAACTTCACGAAATCCTCGCCATTCACGTCCGGGCGGAGTTCCAGGGGCGTGACACCGAAAACTTTAGCCATGACAAATACTCCTTTCTTTTGAAGACGAGTATCCAGGCCGGATCTGCTCGCCAAGGGGACGAGCAGATCCGGCTGAGAATCAGTGTCGCGCAATTGTTGCGCGAGAATCATGCCGGAGTAAGCACCGCGCGGAAGCGCACTTGCTGGGCTCGTAGCCGAGCGTGTACTTCGTTGGCCTGTTCCAGCGGGTAGATCTCGGTCATCGGTCGGATTTTGTGCTTCGCAGCCAGTTGCAGCAACTCCTGCATATCCCCCCTGGAACCTACCAGGCTGCCGACGATCCGGTGCTGAAACGCGAGCAGGAGTGCAGGAACCACAGGAATGCTCTCCACGGTGACCGCGGCGAGCACCAGGGCGCCTTCAGTCGCCAGACCTTGCATAGCGCCCGCGATGAGTTGGGTGTCCAGCGTCGTGGACAACACCACATTCGCACCGCCGAGCGCGCGTAGCTGCGCCCCTACATCACCGCCGGTGCCGTTGATCACATGATGCGCGCCAAGACTGTGCGCCAACTCCTTCTTGGCCCCGGTGGCAGTGACGGCGATGACTTCGGCCCCCATCGCGTTGGCAATCTGGAGCCCAAGATGCCCCAACCCGCCGATGCCCAGCACCGCCACGCGTTGGCCGGGACGGTACCCCCCGTTCTTGATGCCGCCGTACATCGTCAGGCCAGCGCAGAAGAAGGGGGCGGCATCTACGAAATCCAGCTCTTCCGGCAGCCGCATCACGCAATCGGCCGGCGCTCTCATGTATTCCGCATAGCCGCCATCCAGGCTAAAACCGCCCAGCCGGGAACCGGTCCAGATGGTGGTGCAGTTCTCGTCTTCTCCCGCCACACAGTACGAACAATGGCCGCAGCCGAAAACAAAGTACACGCCGACCCGATCGCCGGGCTTCAGATGGGTGACCTGGGCGCCGACTCGGTCAACGACCCCAGTCACCTCATGGCCAGGGATCAGTGGGAATTTGTTCACGCCAAATGGCACGAACATCCCCTCTGAGAGATGCAAATCGGTATGGCATGTACCGCATGCCTGAACTCGAATGAGGACATCCTGCGCGCCGATGGCGGGCGCAGGGACATCCTTGACGACCAGGGGTTGTTGCACCGCTTCCAATACTACAGCTTTCATATGATCATCTCCTATTGTGTGATTGCGCAGGCGACACCGCTGGCAGCATAGTAGCGCCGAGCTACATCAGATGGTTCAACTGGTTGAATTGGCCTGACCGCTCAGCTATGTTCGGTCGCTGGCGGCGTGATGGTGGCGCCTAACTGCATCAGATGGTTCAGCACGTCGAATTGCCCTGACCATTCAGCAACCCTGCCGTTGGCGATACGGAGGAACATGACGCCGGTGTTCGTCCACCGCCTGCCTGTCGGCGCGATACCTCGCCATTCCCCTGTGTGGCCGCCGCTGGTGGCCACACGCACCCAGACGGTGTCCCCTTCGGCAATCATGTCCGTGATCTCGACGCGGTGATCGCCCCATCGGCCGTAGACCTGCGGGAGCATTTCTTGTTTGGCGCCTCGGGCGAAATCGGGCGTCATGATCTCATCGAAGACGGCGAGATCCTGCTCTGTGAGTGCGGCAGGGGCGCGTCCATCGAGCGTGCTATTTAGCGCGGCGTAGAAACGGCGAACGACGGTTTTGTTTTCTTCGGTTGACATGTTCTTCTCCACTTACGCGATCTTGCCAAGCTGCCGTTGCAGGCCGAGACCGTCGCCGTTGAACCAGCCCTCGACGATCTTGCCGCCTTCCAGGCGGTAAATACTGATGCCGGTAAACGAGATGTACTTGCCGGTCGGGGCGGCGCCGTAGAATGCCACGGTGTGCGTAAAGCTCCACGTCCAGCGTGTCACCACTTTGTCTCCTTCGGCGATTTGATCCTCGATGGTGATGTGCCAGTCGGGCGGGGCCTCGGCGAACAGGGCGATTGCGGCCTCTTTCCATGCGCGGAGGCCCGCCGTCACCGCTGGATCGTGGTAGTCTTCTGCGAATAGCTCATCGATGACCTCCGCGTTCCGACCATTCCATAGCTCATCTATGGCGCGGCGTGCGATAGCTTTGTTCTGTTCAGTTGACATGGAAATCCTCCCGTTGTGTGATTGAAC
>JALOOE010000672.1 GCA_025454565.1 Anaerolineae bacterium | reverse complement strand
TGCTCACGAGCAACATCGCATCGTCGGCGAAGATCATCGATTGGGGCGTGTCGCTGCCGTTGATCGGCCTGCCGCTGGCTTTCGACGCCGGCACGCTCCTCTTCCCGATCAGCTACATCTTCGGCGACGTGCTGACCGAGGTGTACGGCTATCCCGCCAGCCGGCGCGTGATCTGGGTCGGCTTTGCGATGGCGGCGCTGATGGGCGTTACGCTGTGGACGCTGTGGCTGGTGGCGCGCTTGCCCGGCGAGGCCACGTGGCAGCAGAGCGCCGGCCAGGCGGCCTACGATGCCGTTCTCGGCGGTGTCAGCAAGGGCGGCATCCTGATCGCCAGCATCCTGGCGTACTTCTGCGGCGAGTTCAGCAATTCATTCATCCTCGCCAAGATGAAGATCCGGACGCAGGGACGCTATCTCTGGACGCGCACCATCGGCTCGACGCTGGTGGGCGAGGCGGTGGACAGCGTCGTGTTCACCGTCGTGGCGTGCGCGTTCGGCGTCTTTCCGTGGAGCATCGCGCTCAGCATCATCGCCGCCAATTATATCTTCAAAGTCAGCATCGAGGTCATCTTCACCCCCGTCACTTATTCGGTCATCAACTGGCTGAAGCGAGCGGAGCACGAAGATTACTTTGACGCCAATACCGATTTCAATCCGTTCAGGGTGACAATGTAGGAAACGGGTAGACAATGAGAACATGACGTGTGTTACTCGTCTACTCGTCCACCTGTCTGCTCGTCTACCCGTCAGTGAGACAACATGGATTCCACCCGCGAGCCCAATATTCTCCGCGATGATCGTCCCGATTACCGCTCCGGTTTCGTCGCCGTCGTGGGCCGTCCCAACGTCGGCAAATCCACCCTGATCAACGCGCTGCTGGGCCAGAAGATCGCCATCGTCTGATCAACGCGCTGCTGGGCCAGAAGATCGCCATCGTCTCGCCCAAGCCGCAGACCACGCGCAACCGGCTGCTGGGGATCCTGACGCGCGAGGATGCCCAGGTGATCTTCGTCGATACGCCGGGCATCCACCGGCCGCTCCATCGGCTCGGCCAGGTGATGGTGGACACGGCCACCGCCGCGTTGCCGGATGTCGACGTGGTGCTCTGGCTTGTGGACGCCTCGACGCTGCCGACCGACGAAGATCAACAGGTCGCCGCAGTGCTGGACAAACTCTCCTCGCACGTGCCGTTGGTGCTGGGCCTCAACAAATGTGACAGACTTGCGCAAGAACGCGAACCGGGTATAATTGGAGCGTATCTTACACTCATACCGCGCGCGCTTCCGCAGCTTTGTTCGGCGACACGCGGCGACCACCTGGATGCGCTGCTTTCCAGGCTCATCGCGACCCTTCCGCTTGGGCCGCAACTCTACCCTGAGGACGAGATCACCGATCAGCAGGAGCGTTTCATCGCCGCTGAACTGGTGAGGGAGCAAGCCCTGCTGAACCTGCGCGATGAAGTGCCCCATGCGGTCGCGGTCCTGGTGAACGAGTTCAAGGATCGCAGCGAGCAGATGACCTACATCTCGGCTGTGATCTACGTCGAACGGGAGACGCACAAGGGCATTCTGCTGGGGAAAGACGGCCAGATGCTCAAACGGATCGGCCAGGGCGCCCGCCGGGAGATCGAGGAGATGCTCGAGCGGCAGGTCTATCTGGATTTGTGGGTGAAGGTGCGGCCCAAGTGGCGAACGAACGAGGAAGAGTTGCGGCGACTCGGTTACTCGACGCCTAAAGCCAAGCCATCGAAAGGAGGCAAACACAAGCCATAGCCCCCCGCCGGATTCGCTGCGTGCTCAGGCGGCGCCGTCAGCCGCCACGCCAAAATAAGGAGGACTACGATGTCGGAATCCACTACTTCGGGTTACAGCTTTGGGGATAACCTCACCTACATGCTGAAAGATGCCAAGTGGGTGAGCAAGGTCCTGGTCGGCGCGCTCCTCGGGGTGGTCCCGATCCTCAATTTCGTGACCGGCGGCTATGCGCTGAAGGTCATCAACAATATTCGTGAGGATCAGGAACCAGTTCTGCCTACGTGGGGCGACGGATTCGGCAAGTACTGGACGGAAGGCTTGATGCTTTTCGTCATCGGTCTGGTCTACTCGATTCCCCTCTGGTTGATCGGCATGATCTCCGGTGTGCCGCTGGCTATTATGGGCGCCAGCGCGGATCAAAACGGCCCAAGTGATGCGTTGGGCGCGCTATTCGCTGGAACTAGCTGCATCATCGGCCTGATCGCCTTCGTCTATCTGATCCTCATGGTTTTCTGGCTTCAGGGCGCCATCGTCAACTACGCCGTCAGGGGCAACTTCGGCGCCGCGTTCGCCTTCGGCGAGATCTGGGCCATCGTCAAGGCCAACGTTAGCAAGATGGTGCTCACGGTCGCCGCAGTGGTGGTGGCTAGTTTCGTGGTCGGGCTACTCGCTGGCGTGTTGGCGTTCATCCCCTGCTGTGGATGGATCGCAGCGATGGTGATCTCCTTTGCGACTTCCTTCTATATCCTGCTGGTGATGGCCTATACGTGCGGCTTTATCGCCAAAGATATCTAGGCTTCGACCCAGCGGTTCATGCAAACCAAGTCTCTTCCTGAGGAGGATTTCCCCATGGCAACCAATCGTCTCATCCCCGGCATCCTCCGGGCAGTCAAGCTCGACTCGTCATTCTACGAAGAGGTCGAGTCGGATTCCAGCTACGACAGTGATGCGCTGATCGTCGTAGTCGTAGCATCGTTGCTCGGCGCATTTGGCGCCCTGCTGCGGCTGGCTTTTTCCGGCCAGTTCCTGGGGGCCATCCTGGCTTTCATCGTGGCTGCCGTCATCACCCTGGTCGGCTTTTTCATCTGGGTGTGGGTCGCGACGTTTGTGGGCACCAAGTTGTTCGGCGGCACGGGCCAGTTCGGTAATGTGAAGCGCGCCCTGGGCTTTGCCTACGCGCCGCAATTCCTGAATATCCTGTCCTTCATCCCATGCCTGGGCGGGATTATCGGATTGATCGCGTGGGCTCTGTCGATTGTCGCCGCAGTGATCGCGCTCCGGCAATCACTCAATCAGGATACGACGAAAGCTGTCCTGACGGCCCTCGTCTCCGCGATTGTCGTGTTCATCATCACGGCGATCATCTCTGGGATCTTTGCCGCGATCGGCATCGGCGGCGCGGCGATGATGGGCGCGTTCAACCAGTAAGCTGTACCGCCGCTACATCGCGGCCCGTTATAGCGCGGCGTTTGCTTTGACACCAGGGGCGAGGGGCGTATAATGCTCTCGCCCCTGTGTGTTGTTGAAATCTGTGACTCCTGGGAGGTTGACTATGCTCGTCGGCGAACGCATGACCCGCAATCCGGTGACGATCACCGAGGATACCAGCATTGACGACGCGCTGCATCTGATGCGCGAGCGCAAAGTCCGTCGCTTGCCG
>JALOOE010000052.1 GCA_025454565.1 Anaerolineae bacterium | reverse complement strand
CGGTTGGAACGGCGCGGGCTGACCGCGCTCGGCCTGGCGCTGCTGGGGGCCGCCCTGGTGGCGCGCGTCTACAACCTCGAAATGTTGCGGCTGAACTGGCTGGGTGTGCTGGCGGGGCTGGCCGCGGGGCTGACCTATGGCCTGTACAGCGTGTTCAACAAAGTGCTGGTGCGCCGCAACGCCCCATGGGTGGTGCAGGTGTACGGCCTGCTGATCGGCGCGGCAGTGCTCGTCTTGATCGTGCCATCACGAGAGCTGGCGCGCGGTTTTGCCTCGCCAGGCGCCAGCGCGCTGATCATCGGCATGGGCATCATTCCGACCCTGCTCGCGAGTCTGGCGTTTGCGATCGGCGTGCAGTGGGTACCGGTGAGCGTCGCCGCCATCGTTGCCACGTGGGAGCCGGCCGTGGCGGTCCTTTTCGGCTATCTTCTCTTCGGAGAACGGCTGGAACCCGCACAATGGCTGGGGACAGTCTGCATTTTGGGGGCCGTGCTGCTGTTGAGACCCGGCGGGGAAGGTTCAAAGTCGCAGGTGGAAGGTTAGGAAACATCTCCTTTTCACCTGCGACCTTCAACTTTGAACCTTCAACCCGTCTATCCGCCGACCCGCGGTGCGAACTCCCAAATCAACGCCAGCGCGGCGATGGTGATGAGGCCGTACTCGATGGTGATGCGGCGACCGATGCGCCCCTGGATGGCGTTCTGTGATAGCCCCACGACGTTGTAGAAGATCAGCAGCAGCACCAGTCCGCCGGTCAGGCTTTGCAGGCGCATATAGTTCAAGACCCAAGTTGCCTGCCCCAGCACCAGACAGGTAATCAGGGCGTACAACGCCACAGACATAGTTGGCCGCTGGCTGCCGCGCAACAACTCCAGCGCCAGCAGACCGCTCACCAACATGATCTCAGTGGCGGAGACGATGCTGCGTGTGCGCGTGCGATACACTACGAGATACAGCACCAGCGCAATCCCGTAAGTCAGCGCGTTCATGCCTAGACGGGCGCGGCGATAGCCGGTGGCAAACGGATCCATGGTGTAATAGATGCCAGCCAAGCTCAGGCCCAGCGCGATCCCGGTCAGGGTCAACCCAACCAGCCAATAGAGGCGCGAGGGAGCGACCGGCAACAGTAACACTGCAACACCGATCAGGGCCACCGGTACGCCCCAGGCGAGCCAGTGCGGCCCCGATTCGCCGCTGTGGCTCAACGGGTGGGCGCGCACGATCGCTTCTGCGCCGCTGGCGGCCAAACCTGCCAAGATCAAGCCGAGCACGGTGTTCGTGGTGACTGTGATGGTGACCGGCGAGCCGAGCACGCCACCGGCGACGACGATCGTTGGCAGCGCAAGTAATCGCTGGGCTGCCAATCCCATCAGCACAACCCAGATCAGCACGCTGGCCCGATCTCGATAGTCGAGTAACATCTCTCTGTGCATGCCCTGACACCGCTAATTCAACCGGCATTCTGCTCCAACACATCGCCGGCGAAGGATGGCCCATTCTAGCCGGTCGCTTGGAGGCTGTCAACAACGGCTCGCCGATATTCGACTTTGACTTGTCACCCGTTCTGTGATACAAAAAGGCTATTCACTTTAATTGTCAGTTCATCGGTTCGCACTGTTGGCACATCCCACTGCCAGGAGGCCGGGTTGCTCTACAACGACTACACCATCACTATCGCGGCGCGCCAGGGGCCAGGGTATCCCGTTTCGGCCATTGCCGAGGGGATGGGCCGTGCCTCCGATGTGCTGCCCGATCCTCCTGACGAACTGACAGCGCAGATCGCGCGCATCGAGGAGCTGCCGCCGGGGATCGAGCACGGCGAGCTACTGATGGCGATCGGCGCCGGTCTGTTTCGCTGGCTGACCAGCCACATCGAGATGCACTTGCGTCTGGCCTGGGATCGCGCCGAACAACAAAAACGCGGGTTGCGGCTGCGTTTCAGCATTGACGCGCCGGAGATCAATGCCTGGCCGTGGGAGCTGTTGCACGACCCGGAACGCGACTTCACCTTCTCGACGTCAATCACGACGCCCGTGGTCCGCTACCTCGATCAGAGCAACCACTTCGGCGGTCTCGCCGACATGAAAACCGATCTGCCGCTGGAGATGCTGGTGGTGCTGCCCCAGGCGCCCGACCTCAACCTGGTGAAGGAGCGAGCGGTCATCGAGCAGGCCGTGGCGCTCCTGGACCCGCCGTTGCTGATGCACGTGTTGGATGGCACGGTCACGCGCGCGCGCTTCGCGGATGTACTGATCAGCGGGCATTACGAGATCGTACACGGCAGCGGGCATGGCGGTTTTATCGATGGACAGGGGTATATCGCGCTCCATCAACCTGATGACTCGTCGGATTTCGTCGATGGGCAGATCCTGGCGCGTTTCGTGGCGAACTGCAAGATGTTGAAGCTGGTCGTGCTCAACGTGTGCAGCAGCGGCAAGGTCGATGAGGCGCGCGCTTTTCAGGGATTGGCGCCGCAATTGGTGCGGGCGGGCGTGCCGGCAGTGGTGGCGATGCAGTATCCGCTTTCCGACGATGCCGCGATGGCCTTCGCCGAGGAGTTCTATCGCCGGCTGTGCATGGGCGAGAACGCCGGCCGCGTTGATGTGGCGGTGACCTATGCTCGCAACCTGCTGGCGATCCTCTATCCTGATAACCGGTGTTTTGCTGCGCCGGTCGTCTACACTCGCGCGCCCGACGGCGTGATCTTCACGCTCCATGACCCGTTCACTGCGTCGCCTCATTCGGGCAATAGCAAGCAGGCGGAACGCAGCGGAAAATTGCCGGAGTCGTTGCAGGCGAGCATGATGTTTGAGGATGATATGGCGCTGGCCGACCGATATCTGCTCGAAAGCTGGCGCCACGACCTGTCACAGGCAGCGGAAAATTACCAACGCCACCTGAGCCAGCCGGATCCTGAGATTCAGGAGGCGGCACGGCAAGGCCAGGCGGTGCTGCGCAGGCGGTTGAGCGCCATCGACGCGCGTCTTTCAGCTTCCCAGTAGCCCCGGAAACACAGTCACGACGATCAGGATCAGCGTCAGCAGGACCAGCACTGCGACCATCGCCCAGGCGAGCGCGTTGAACACGCGCCCGTTGACGAACCGCCCCATCAGCCGCCGATTGTTGATCAATTGCAGCATCACGATCAGGATCACGGGCAGCAGCACGCCGTTGAGCGTCTGGCTGGCCATCATCGTCTTCACCAGCGACTCGATGGGCAGCAAGATCACCGCCGCGCCCAGGACAATCAACGCGGTATAGACCGAGAAGAAGATCGGCGCCTCGCGCCAGCCATGGTCCACCCCCGCCTCCCAGCCAAACGCCTCGCACACGACATAGGCGGTCGAGAGGGGCAGGATCGCTGCCGAAAAGACGGATGCGTTAAGCAATCCGATGCCGAACAGGATCGACGCGTAAGGCCCGGCAAGTGGGCGGAGAGCCAACGCCGCGTCTTTGGCAGACTCGATCCGCACGCCATTAACATGGAGCGTAGCTGCACACGCGATCATGATAAACGACGCGACGACCACAGCAAAGAGCGAGCCGACCACCACGTCAATCCGCTCGTAGGCGAAATCGGTGATCTTCAGCCCTTTATCGACCACGGACGATTGCTGGTAGAACTGCATCCACGGCGCAATCGTCGTGCCGATGATGGTGACGAAGATCGTCACATAGCCGGGATCAAACCTGAAGCTAGGCGTGACGAACGCGCGCGCCACCTCTGCCCATGGCGGCCGGGCCATGACACCCGATATGATGTAGGCCAGAAAGACGGCGCTGGCAGCCAAAAAGACACGTTCCACCCACTTGTAGTTGGCCTTGACGATCAACAGCCACACGACTACGGCCGCAATAGGTACCGACAGGTACTTGCTGACCCCGAAAATCTCCATGCTGGCCGCGACACCGGCGAACTCACTGACCGTGTTTGCCAGATTGGCGAACAAAAAGATGCCGATGATCAGCGCCGTCAAGCGCACGCCCAAGCGCTCGCGGATTAAATCGGCCAGGCCTTTGCCGGTCACAACGCCCAAGCGCGCGCTCATCTCCTGCACGATGATCAGCGCCAGGGCCACGAGCGGCATCATCCACAGCAAGCTGTAGCCATAGTGCGCGCCCGCCACCGAGTAGGTGGTGATGCCACCTGCATCGTTGTCGACATTGGCGGTGATGATGCCCGGCCCGACGACCGACAGTAATAGCAGGAGGCGGACGCGCAGGGGTTTGAGGCGTTGTGAGAGAGTCATGTGACGGCACCAGGTTGAGGTTGAGGCTAAGGCCAAGTCTCAGCCTCAGCCTCAACCTTAAGCTCAGCGATACATGCGCGGTATGCGCTTCTTCCACGCGGTCGGGATGATCTTATCCAGCGCGTCATCGGCCGTGACGAGACCCTGGATTCTGCCCTCGTCATCCACCACCGGAACTGCCGCCAGGTTGTACTTGGCGATAGTCTGCGCGGCCTGATCCTGGGTGTCCGCGGGACTGAGCGTGACGACACGATCATGCATGATGTGCGCGATCGGCGTCTTGGGATGGGCCAACACCAAATCCTGTAACGAGAAGACGCCGACCAGCCGGTTATCGCGGTCGGTGGCGTAGATATAGTTGATGGTTTCGACCTCCTGTGCCATCTTGCGCAGGTAGGCGATGGTCTGCTCGGCCGTCAAATCGGGGCGGACGGCGACAAACTCGGTGGTCATGATGCCGCCGGCTGAATCCACAGGATAGGTGAGCAGGCGGCGGACATCGGCGGCCTCGTCCTGTTCCATCAGATTGAGCAATTCCAGGCTGCGATCTTCCGGCAGCTCAGCCAGCAGGTCGGCGGCCTCATCCGGGGACATTTCCTCCAACAGATCAGCCACCTTCTCGTCGGACATCGATTCGACCAGGCTGGCCTGGAAGTCCGGCTCTACCTCTTCCAGCGTATCGGCCAGGGTCTCGACGTCCAGCGAGTTCAGCAGATGGCTGCTCTCAGCGCGGGTGAGATCGCTGATGATCTCGGCCAGGTCGGCGGGGTGCAGGTCGGCGATCTTGTCGCTGGGCACTTTGAGGCGCATCGGCTGATCGCTCGACAGCAACTCAACCGCATCCCACGAGATTATCCCAGGCGTCAATTTGCGGCCCATGCGAACGGCGACCTTCTCGGCCGGTCGCGCCAACCCCATGCGGCGCATCAGCCCGAGCCCGCCGATGTCCACGTTGGCGACGTAGAAATCACCGTTGACGCGGGCCAGCTCCAGGTCATTGACGCGGACAACGCGCACACCATCCGTGTCGATAATCTGTTTGTCCAGCACATCACGGGTCAGATAGAGGTCGTGCTCGCTCGGTTGGTAGGGGACGAGATCTGCGAGGCGCTTGTTCAGCGCAACAGCCGGCGCGAACAGCACGACGACATCGGCCAGCGGGATCAGCAAAGGGCCACCAGTGCGCTTGACGACAAGCGCCACGATCTTCGGGTGGGACAGATCCTGGGGCACCACGGCAACTAGATCGTCCAGGCGCCCGATGCGCTCCCCATCGATATCGGCGACGGGGTGTCCCGTCAGTTCGCTCAAGTAAGGCATAGCCCACCTCTCACTCACATCCAGTCGCGCTTGAGAAAGAAACGCGCCACGAAAGCGGCCAGGCCCATAGATACCAGCAGAATTACGCCGAACGCAAAAGGCCAATTCTGGAACGGCAACGGCACATTCATCCCAAACAGGCTGGCGACCAACACCGGCAGCGTCAGGACGATGGTCATGGACGCGAGAAACTTCATCACCGTGTTCATGTTGTTCGAGATGATCGAGGCAAATGCATCCATCATTGAGCTGAGAATGTTACTGGCGATGTTGGTCATCTCAATCGCCTGTTGGTTTTCGGTCAGCACATCTTCGAGCAAATCGGTGTCGTCCGGGTAGGCCGCGAAGTGCTGGCTGCGTTGTAGGCGCTCCATCATCAGCTCGTTCGATTTGAGCGCCGTGGTGAAATAGACCAGACTCTTCTGATATTTGAGCAGCCCCAGCAACTCTCGATTTCTCAGCGACATCTGGAGCTGGTCTTCCAAGTGATCGACCGCACGGTTGATCTCCCGTAGGTAGCTCAAGTACTTGGAGGCCGTATTCAACAGAAAACGCAGGATAAATCGGTTGCGCTTGACCGTGCTCAGATCCTTGACGCGGCCGCGTGCCAACTCCTGGAGAATCTCATTGTCGCGTTTGCTGATGGTGAGGATGTACTGCCCGGCTAATACGATGCCGACGGCATGGGTAGTGAAGGGCACGTCCGCGGTGGGTGCTTCGGCCGATGGCAGACGCACGACGATCAGGATGTTGCCGTCTTCGCGCTCAATGCGCGCCCGCTCATCCACATCCAGCGGATAGAGGATGAACTCTTCGGGCAAACTGAGCTCTTTCAGCCAGGCAATCTCGTTGAGCAAGGGATCGACCGCGCTGATCCAGCAGCCCTTGCAGAGCTCAGGTACAACCTCCAGGCCATGATCCGTGGTCTTATAGATTGTGATCATGTCCTGTTCCCCACGCGATTTTGCGCCGTAGGGCGTGGAGCGAGCGCGGGGCGCGACGAAGACGCGCCAATCGCGGCCAGAGTTGCTGGCGACGCTGTGTGCAGTGGGTGTGCTCGTTGAAAGTAGAGAGTGTCAGCTCGCTTCAAGGCTGCCTCCATGAAACAGCTATGACAGCAGAAGCGAGGTGACGCCGCCGGCTCATCGCAAGGAGGATGACGCGGCTGGCGTGCTTTTTATGCCAGTGGGGTGTCCTCTGCGCGAAGCGCGAACGTGCATGGGGGCCGGCAACCTGCCTGGCCGCTGCTGTATTTGGTTGCCCGGCCTGCTACAGCCGGGCTGGTACTACTGGGCAAAGGGTCGTTTGACATCGTGTCTCTTGCATAAACGGCCCGGCGACACAGATCGCCAGGGGCGCACGTCCGTTCAGAAATAGCCGAACGGCCTGTGCACCACGGCGCATTCTACTCCCGTTCGACGAGATGTCAAATCAGGTAGACCAAGTCGGCAGGAGGAACGGCGGCTCGACGCGGGCATTGTCGCGTACAGCATCGAGCGCCCAGGCGAGCGCAGCCTGATCGCGCCAGGGGTGCTCGGTCGCGTCGAAGCACATCGACTGCTCGTGGCCCTTGCCGCACACCACGATCACGTCACCCGTGCGTGCCAGCCCGACGGCGTGCAGGATGGCGCGTTGCCGATCCGGGATGCGGGCAAAATCCTGCCCTTCGCGGCGTCCTTCGCCTGTCATGGCAGCGGCTGTCTCGGCCAGGATCGCCGCCAGATCCTCGGTGCGGGGATCTTCAGCAGTGATGACCGACATATCGGCCAGACGCGCCGCCGCGATGCCCATCAGCCGGCGCTTCTCGCGGTCGCGCAGGCCGGCCGAGCCGAAGACGGCGATGAGGCGTCCACCTGGCTGTACCAACGTGCGGAGGGTCTCCAGGGTCTTGGCGAGGGCGTTGGGGGTGTGCGCAAAGTCCACGATCGCCGTGAATGGCTGACCGCGGTCAACTCGTTCCATCCGGCCCGGCACCCCGCGCAAAGCTCGCACCCCGGCCGCGATCGCCGCGGCATCGATGCCTAGCGCCAGCGCGGCGCCCGCGGCCGCCAGAACGTTGCTGACATTGAATCTGCCGACGAGGGCGGTGACAAGGTGAATGGGAGAAGGGGAGAAGGGGAGAGAGGATGCGAAGGTGAGGTCAAATTCGGTTCCGAAAGGCTGATGCCGAACATTGCGTGCAACCAACATCAGCTCTCCCGCTCTCCCGCTCTCCCGCTCTCCCGCTCCGTAAACGATTCTCCGCTCGGCTGGAAGCGCGGCCAGGTAATCGAACGAGCTGTCGTCGCGGTTCAGGATGGCGGTCTTGAGTAGTCCCGGCTTGCGATAGCTGGTGGATAGTGAGCGAAACAGCAGCGCTTTGGCATCCCGGTATGCCTCGTAGGAGCCATGAAAATCGAGGTGCTCGTGCGTGATATTGGTGACCACGGCAATGTCGAAGGCGCAGCCGGTGACACGATGCTGCGCCAAACCGTGTGAAGTCGCCTCCAGGACCGCGATCTCAGTGCCAGCGTCGCGCATCTTGGCCAAGTAGCGCTGAACGTCGGGGGCATCGGGTGTGGTCGTATGCAGCCCGGTCTCGTAGGTCTGGTCGCCTATGACGGCGCTGACGGTACTGATCAGTCCGGCGCGCTTGCCGGCGGTGACCAATATGCTGTGGAGTAGATTCGCCGTGGTCGTCTTGCCATCGGTGCCGGTGATGCCGACCAACGCCATCGCACGGCTGGGGTGGTCGTGCCAGGCTGCGCTCAGCCAGGCGAGCGCCTCCCGGCCATCCGCCACCTGGATGTATGCTGGCGGTGGCGTGGATAGAGCATCAAACGCCAACTCGCCGACGATTGCCGCGGCACCGCGCGCGAGCGCGTCGCCGATGTAGCGGTGGCCATCAACGCCCACCCCGCGATAGGCGACAAAAAGCGCGCCGGCGCTTACCCGGCGCGAATCGGCGGTGATATGGCTGATCTGCACGCGGTCTGTGCCGGTTACGGCGATCAGATTCGGCAGGCCGAGCAGTGCCGGTTACGGCGATCAGATTCGGCAGGCCGAGCAAGAGGTGGGTAAGCTCCATCTACCCGCCCCTATTGCGGCGCCGGCTTGGCGCGGCCTCGGCCACCGCTGGGGGAAACGCGCCTTCCCGCCCAACCGCAATCTCGATTGGCGCAGCGGTAGCGTCGCACGGAGACGAAAACGCTGATAGCTCGATCGATGGCGTTGCGGTGCACCCGCTGCAGCTCGCCACCACACCGCGGACAGTGCGTGTCGACCAGCGCGGGTGTGTTGCGCAGCCGCCAGCGGATGCGCCAGATCAGAAGGAACACCACGCCGATCAGCAACGGAATGGCGATCAGTTCAGATAGACCGAGGCGAGCTCCGAAAGTCTGCAGGCTGTTGATAAAACGTGCGCCCAAATCCAAGCCGAGGTGGCCGGTCGCGACGACCCAGCCGAGCAATGTGTCACGGATGTTCATCTGCTCGAACAGCAAGAAGACGGCGAGGATCAGGCCGATAACGATCAGGGTTTCGCCCCAATACGTCTTGAGAAAAAGAAGAAACGGGCTTCTTCGCTGCTCGGATCGATGTCGTTGAGAATCTTCGGGCATGCGCCGTTCCTTGAATCTGTCTCACGTTCGTTTCGGCTCAGCGCAAAGCCAGCAATTGCACCGATTGCGTCGCCCATTCGATCAGCGGCCCAGGGAAGAGGCCGATGAGCAATGTCAACGCGCCGGTCAACAGCACCGCGGCCTGGAGAGTTCGACCGACCTCG
>JALOOE010000671.1 GCA_025454565.1 Anaerolineae bacterium | reverse complement strand
ACGCCGACTATCACATGGGCATGTTCGGGCAGGTCGACGGCCATTCGGTCGCCTTCTCCGGGGATAACATCTTCCCGCTGCGCGCAGGCGTCCCCAGCCTGATCTATCGCAACCATGTCCACAAGACGAGTCACCAGATCACGGCGCGGCTCTACCAGGAATATATGCCCGACATCCTTTGTACCGGGCACGACCTCCAGCGCGAGGTCAAAGGCAGCACCTATTCAGCCTTTGCTCAGAAGTCGCTGCTGATGACGCAACTGTTCGAGCGTCTGCTCCCCGGCGAAGCCAATTTTGGGCTGGAGCCGAGCTGGACGCAGATCTACCCGTACCAATCGTTGGCGAAGCCCGGCGACACGCTGAATTTGCAGATTCGCATGACCAACTTCCTGCCGCGTCGCGTCCAGGCGGAGGTGAGCCTGGCGCTGCCACGAGACTGGGCGGCGGCGCCGGAGGTCGGGAAGCTCGAGATCGGGGCTAACGGCCGCGGGACGGCAAACTTCCGAGTTCATATCCCCGCCGGCTACCTCTTCCCCTATCCGCGTGTCGCCATTGCCGCGGATGTGACGTTCGAGGGCCGGCGGCTGGGGCAGATCACCGAGGCGACGGTAGAGCAGGCGACGTAAGGTCGATCTCAGAGCCGTCCAATGACATGTTGGCCCTCAGCGGCCGAATCGAAAGAGCTCGGCCAGCCTTGCCTCCGCGATGACCTTTGGCGTCGTGTCACCCGTCGCTGATATGCCAGCGATGGCCGGCGATAGGCGCTTTGCCGGGTCGTCCGGCCGCGCGTCGGGCGGGCTGATGCCGACCAGCATGCCGAGATCGCGGCCGATCGCCAAGATCGGCGTCTCGACGCGGAAGATCTCGCCCGGCCGCCAGGCGCGGGTCGGCATCCACGACAGGGCAGCCGTGGCGTCGGCGTAGCTGCCGACGATGGCGCCATCGGGCCGCGTGAAGTAGAAGGAGATGGCGTAATCGGCAGCGGGTGGCTGCAAGGCGCGCCAATATGTCGCCACGGTCGCCGGAAGCTGACCGGCCGTGACCACGTTGTGGACGTCGGCGTCATAGCCTACGAGTTCAAGTGCATCGCCGAACTGAATCGCAGTTGCGTGGGTAGGGGGATTGTTGGTGCGCGCAAAGGTCAGGAACGCCGCCAGCGCCTCACCGTCCAGCCAGCCCGGTGCGCCACGTTTCAAGAGCAAGTAGCCGTCCTGCGCTTTGACCACCCCGTATTCGCCCCGTTCCAGCAAGAATTGGATCTTCGAGTTCAGTTCCCCGACGCCGATCGGAAACGACGGGCTGGTCACGTCGAGCCAGATGTATTCAGCGTCGTTGACCGCAGGGAAAAAGTACGCGCGTTGGCGATGGGCGATGTGCGGATAGAGATTCGCCTGAGCCGACACCGACGCGTCAGGCGGGATCAGGCGCGCAAACTCGTGGCCCAAGCGATGGTGCTCGTCGATGACTGGCGGGCGGTAGTTGCGGGCCAATGGCGTGAGACCGATCTGCCATTGGTGAAACAGGCTGACGGCGAACACGACGACCGCCAATGTCTCAGCCGTCCGGCGAAACGGAGTGCCCGCGCGCGACGCGATCTGCCGCGCCAGCCATGCCGTCCCGTAGATCGCCGCCACAACGACGAAGGAGATCAGCGATGCCGAGTAGTGCGCGCCCTCCGAATAGGTCCAATCCCAACTGCTGAAGATATTGATGGCAAGGATCGGGGCGCCGATCAGCAGGACGAGTGGATTGAGAAGGGGCATGAAGCCGCCGGTAGCCAGCAACCCCGTCAGGTAGGCTGTGATCTCGGGACGCGCCAGCCAGCCGAAAATCAAGCCGGGTTGGCGCAGGGCATTCGCGATCGTCTCTTCGATGGTCGGGCCGAAGATGGCCATCCGCGGCAGGAACGGCGAGGCGGGCAGCCCGTTGAAGTGCGGCTGGATCACGCGCGTGGCGATGATGAACCAGGCGAGCCCCAGCAGCGCCGTGGCCGCCCCCAACCTCCGCTCATGCCGCCAACTGAGGATATATAATCCCAGCATGAAAACCAGCAGCGGGATATCCTCTTTGGCGCTCAACGCCATCACGATCATTGCCAGAAACGCCCACGGGCGGTGTTCTTCCAGGAAATAGAATGCGAAAAGAAAGAGGGTTGAGGTCAGTGTGACTGCGTGGAAATCGGAGAGGATGGCGCCGTTCAACGCCGGGGCCAGCAAGTAGACCGCCGCGAATGCCAGGCCGGCCCATTCGCTCTCCAGTCGTTTGCGTGCGATCCAAAAGGTGGGCAGCGCGCCCAGCCCGACGACGACGACCTGGAGCACCAACAGCGTGATCGGGTCCGGGAAGATCAAGTAAAGCAGTGAGATCGGCGCAAGCAGCAGCTCGACGTGAAAGCTCAACAGGTTATCCGTGCGCTTGAAGTTCTTCAGCGGGAGGTCGATGGGCGCATTCTGATAGGTGGAGAACTCGAATGGGCGGCCGTGGAGCGTGTTCCAGACCACCTGGGTCGTGTACCCCAGGTCCAT
>JALOOE010000670.1 GCA_025454565.1 Anaerolineae bacterium | reverse complement strand
GCCTACATGGCGCTCCAGCCCGGCGAGCCGCTGCTGGGGCACGCAGTCGATGTGGTGTTCATCGGCAGTTGCACGAACGGCCGCATCTCCGATCTGCGCGCCGCGGCGGAACTGTTGCGCGGCCGTCACGTGAGTCCGTCCGTGCGGACGCTCGTGGTGCCCGGCTCGCAGAAGGTCAAGGTTGAGGCCGAGGCTGAGGGGCTGGACGTGATCTTCAAGGATGCCGGCTGCGAGTGGCGCGAACCGGGGTGCAGCATGTGCATCGCCATGAACGGCGATCAGCTCTCGCCCGGCCAATATGCCGTCAGCACCAGCAACCGCAACTTCGAGGGGCGGCAGGGCCCCGGCGGACGCACGTTCCTCGCCAGCCCGCTCACGGCCGCGGCCAGCGCGATCGCGGGGGCGCTTGCCGATCCGAGGACGATGATCGTTTGACGGAAGACCGGAGACGGGAGACGGCAAGTATATCGTGCTATCTGTCTTCCGTCCTCCGTCTTCCGTCTCAATCAAGGAAGTTCCATGGAACCATTCACCACCCTCACCGCGCGCATCGTCGCGCTGCCCATCGAGAATATCGACACCGACCAGATCATCCCGGCGCGCTTCCTGAAGGCGACCGATAAGGTCGGGATGGGCGATAACCTGTTCGCGGACTGGCGCTATGACCGGGATGGCCGGCCGAAGCCCGACTTCGTGCTGAATCAGCCGGAGAGCCGCGGCGCGCAAGTGTTGCTGGCAGGCGACAACTTCGGTTGCGGCAGCTCGCGCGAGCACGCGCCGTGGGCGCTCACGGGCTACGGCTTTCGCGCGGTGATCAGCACCTCGTTCGCCGATATCTTCCGCAACAACGCGCTCAAGAATGGCCTGCTGCCGATTGTTGTCGATCAGGACACGCACTGGCAGTTGGTCAGCCTGGCGGAAGAAGATCCGGCGATGGTGTTGACCATCGACCTGGCAACGCAAACGCTGCGTCTGCCGGATGGCCGCAGCGTGATCTTCCCCATCGACTCCTTCAGCAGAACGTGTATGCTGCAGGGCGTCGATCAACTGGGCTACCTGCTCAAGCAGGATGATGCCATTGCGGCTTTCGAGGCCGCACACGCTGCTCCGGTTTTGACGGCCGGATAAGGGCCTTGGATCAGTGATATTTGAACAGGACTGACGTTTTCATGCACTGCTTTCTCAACCACAGGAGGCTCACCTGGGCGACAGCGGCCGCGCATCGCGGCTACGTCGCCCAGGGCATCGGACGCTCCGCCTGAAGCCCCCTTCCAGTATCCAGATTCCAGCTTCCAGCCCAAGGAGTTTCCGATGACCCAAGTCACAATCTATGACACCACCCTCCGCGACGGCAGCCAGGCGGAGGGGATCTCATTCTCCGTTGATGACAAGCTGCGCATCGCGCAGAAGCTCGACGAAATCGGCGTGCACTATATCGAAGGCGGCTGGCCTGGCTCCAACGCCAAAGACGCCGAGTTTTTCCAGCGCGCCCGTGCGCTATCGTTGAAACAGGCGCGCCTGACCGCATTCGGCTCCACGCGCAAGGCCAATACGGCCTGCGAGGCTGATCCGCAGGTGCAGATGTTGTTGGATGCCGAGACGCCGATCGTGGCTCTGGTTGGCAAGACCTCTGACCTTCACGTCCACCACGTGCTGGAAACCAGCCTCGACGAAAACCTGGCGATGATCAGCGATACCGTCAGCTATCTCCGTGGCCGCGGCCGCCAGGTCTTCTACGACGCAGAGCACTTCTTCGATGGCTATCGGGCCAACCCGCACTACGCGCTGGCGACGCTTCACGCGGCCTACGCGGCCGGCGCCGAATATATCGTCCTCTGCGACACCAATGGTGGGGCGATGCCGTGGGATGTGGAGGCGGCCGTGCATGCTGCCCGCGAGCGCCTTGAGACGGCGCGGCGCGAGGAAGGGCTGACCTGGCCCGTCAAGCTGGGCATTCACACCCACGAAGACGCGGGAGTGGCCGTCGCCAATGCGTTGATGGCCGTGCGCGCAGGTTGCACGCAGGTGCAGGGCACGATCAATGGCTATGGCGAGCGGGTGGGCAACTGCAGTCTCAGCGTCTTGATCCCCGATCTGAAGCTGAAGCTGGGGATCGATTGCCTGAGCGACGACCAGTTGCGGCGGCTCACCGAGCTGTCGAACTTTGTCAGCGAGACGGCAAATCTGGCCTCCGATCCGCATCAGCCGTACGTAGGCGCGAGCGCTTTCGCACACAAGGGCGGCCTCCATGTGGCGGCCATCCTGAAGGTCGAAGAGAGCTACCAGCACATCGATCCAAAATTGGTCGGCAACGAGAAGCGCGTGCTGGTCAGCGAGCTTTCCGGCCGCGGCAACCTGGTTTATAAGGAGCTGGAGAGCCAGGGGTTCTATTTCGAGGGCGCCGAGGCGTCGGTGGCGCTCATGCTGCACCGCCTCCAGCCCGGCTACCGCCGGCCGTTTGAGTTGATCGACTTCATGGCCGTCGTCGAGCACCGGCAGGGGCGCGGCCTGTTTTCCGAGGCGACCGTCAAGGTACGCGTCAACGATGTTATCGCGCACACCGTCGCCGAGGGCAACGGCCCGGTCAACGCGCTCGATCAGGCGTTGCGCAAGGCGCTGCTGCCACACTACCCGCAGCTTGCGGGCGTCTCCCTGGATGACTACAAGGTGCGTATCCTGGATAGCGATGCTGCTACGGAGGCCACCACGCGCGTGATTATCAACAGCCACAACGGCCACCGCTCGTGGAGCACGGTCGGCTGTTCGACGAACATCATCGAGTCGTCATGGCAGGCGCT
>JALOOE010000669.1 GCA_025454565.1 Anaerolineae bacterium | reverse complement strand
GTAGCGGTCGTAGCGCTCCTTGTGGATCACGTCGGGCAGCGCGCCCAGATCGCGGGTCGAAGACCAACGGAACGCGCCCGCGAAGCAGCAATCCAGGATCGCCAGCATGTGCCGGCAGGGCAGCGCGGTCAGCCAGGCGTGCAGGTCGGTCATGGCGAGCATGCTGGCCGAGTCGCCGGGGCGGGCGTCCTGCGGCACCAGGTAGCCGCGCGGGCCGTCGTCGCCGTCCAGCGCCACGCCGTGGCCGGCGAAGTAGACCAGCAGACGGTCGTCGTCGCCCAGGCGGGCCGGCAACTCCTCCGTGAAGAGCGTATGCAGGCGCTCCCGCGTGACCGGTTGGCCGATCTCTGGCTCGATCAGTAGGATGGTCTCGTAGCCGTGCTCGGCGCGCAGCAGCTCGGCCAGTCGTGCGGCGTCGTTGACCGCGGTGCTCAGCCGCGGGATGCCGTTGGCGTAGGCGTCGATGCCGATGAGGATGGCGAGGGAGTGGGTGAAGTCGGTCATGGTGCTTGCGCCTCCTTTGCCAGGCTAAGATATTGTTCGCTGACAAAGGCGAGCAGAGCAAGTCGTTTTGTCTTCATCATACCCTTGCAGTATAATCTTCCCAGGATCGTGTGCGTCACTCGCTTGAGTGTTGGATCGTTTGGCTTGTGTTTCGAGCAAGGAGTCGCCTGACGATGCCCGAGATATCGCGTTTCTTCGGTACCGTATGAACAAGCTGCTCGACGCATTTCACTGCCATGATGTGACTGATTTCGTATATGTCAAAGACTACGTCTTGAACGTTCGCTTCGATGATGGCGTCGAGCGCACCATTAACTTCGAGCCAATCCTGTTAGGCCCGCTCTTTGGCCCACTGCGCGATCCCGGGTTGTTTCGGCAGGTCAGGGTGGATGCTGACCTGGGCACACTGGTCTGGCCTACAGGCGCCGATATCGATCCGAGCGTCTTGTATGACTGGCCCCAGCACGTCGACGCCATCGTGCAACGACACCGAAAGCGCTGGGCGGTGGACTAAAGCTGTACGCGTCAAATGCCCACGAGAATGTCTTTTCCCGTCTGATTGATCTCGGCCATCCAGCCGACGCGATCCCTGTAGGCACCCTCCAAGACCCGCACAACCCAGTAGGGTAACTTCTGGTAATTGGTTTTGTCATCTTATATGTCGATACATGGCCATCTAGCCCATCATGCATTGACCGATGCCTGATCTGGCCCCGCGCCACCCATGGCTAGAGTCGCATTTTGAGACCAAGTTGAGACCAAACTGAGACCAAAACCCTATTGACTTTGCCACCAGTACCGGTTATAATGGCCTCACCCGGCATAGAACAAGTGAGCGATCCCTTCAGGCAGGGCACACGCCGACGTGGGGATTCTCCGCCTTATGCTCACCGTAAGAGGCAGAGAACAGGCAAGGACGTGGCAGATGAAGATCATCCGCGGGTTCAAGACTGAGCTGGACCTGAACGACAAACAAAGAACCGCGTGCCTGAAGCATGCCGGTGCGGCGCGCTTTGCCTACAACTTCGCCCTGCAGGCCAAGGATGAGGCGCGCCGGGCAGGGAAGAAGATTCCGACGGCGATCGAGCTGCACCGCGAGCTGAACAAGCGCAAGAAGGACGACCTCGCCTGGCTGTACGAGGTGTCCAAGTGTGCGCCCCAGGAGGCGTTGCGCAATGCGGACCAAGCCTTCGAGAACCACTTCCGCCGGGTGAAGGCCAGGAAGGCGGGCACACTCAAGGGCAAGGTCGGCCACCCGCGTTTCAAGTCGCGCAAACGGAAGATCGGGAGCTTCCGGCTCACCGGCACGATCCGCGTGTTCGAGCGGCACATCCAGCTGCCGCGCCTGGGCCGGCTGCGTCTGCACGAGCGAGGCTACCTGCCCCTGATTTCTACTTCGCAGAAGTCGGGGGACGCCCACATGCGTGCTGAGCTCCGCTCAGCACTAGTCTTAAGTGCCACCGTATCTGAGCATGCCGGGCGGTGGTACGTGTCGGTGCAGGTCGAGATGGAGGTGCCCGACCCGGCGCCCGCGACTGGTCCGGCGATTGGCGTCGATCTGGGGATTCGGACGCTGGCGACCTGCTCGGATGGCCGCACCTTCGCCAATCCGCGGGCGCTGGAACATACCCAGAAGTCGCTGCGGCGGGCACAGCGCACCCTGGCCCGGCGCAAGAAGGGCAGCAAGAACCGTGAGAAGGCGAGACCTCGATTTTTGCTCCGCAAAAATCGGTGGTGGCTCGGCTGCATGCCCGTGTCGCCAACCTGCGTCGCGATGCCTTGCACCAGGCGACTGCGCGGATCGTGGCGAGAACCAAGCCCGCATCCGAGCGGCCGGCTGTGGTGGTGCTGGAGGACCTCAACGTGGCTGGGATGGTCAAGAACCGGCGCCTGGCACGGGCGATCAGCGCCGATTTTTGCGGAGCAAAAATCGGGGTATGAGTGAGTTTCGCCGGCAGGTGATGTACAAGGCAGCCTGGGCGGGCGTGCGGGTGTTGATCGCGCCGCGCTTCTTCGCCTCCAGCAAGCGCTGC
>JALOOE010000051.1 GCA_025454565.1 Anaerolineae bacterium | reverse complement strand
GGCCGGGTGACGGCCGTCGAGACGAGCGACGGCACGATTGCCACACGTCACGTTGTCGACGCAGCCGGGCCGTGGGCGGGCCAGGTGGCCGCGCTCGCCGGCGTCGATCTGCCGCTCGTGCCGGTGCGCCGCCAGATCGCCGTGACCACGCCGCTGCCGCAGGTCCCACCCGCTTTCCCGTTCGTGATCGACTTCAGCCGTTCGCTCTATTTCCACCGGGAAGGCCGCGGCATCCTGACCGGCCAATCGAACCCGGATGAGATGCCCGGCTTCGACCAGTCGGTGGATCACGCGTGGACCGAGCGCCATCTCGATGCCGCCATGATGCGCTTCCCGCTCCTGGCGCGCGCGGGCCTACTGCGTGAGTGGGCCGGGCTGTACGAAGTCACGCCCGATGCGCATCCCGTGATCGACACGTTGGCCGATCCGGCGGGCTTCACCATCGTGGCGGGGTTCAGCGGTCACGGCTTCATGCACGGCCCGATCGCCGGCCTGCTCGCCGCGGAGATGATCCTCGATGGGCAGGCGCGCAGCCTTGACATCCGCCAACTCCGCTTCAGCCGGTTCGCCGAAGGCGATCTGGTGCGGGAGCATAACGTGGTGTAGCATAGCCCCTTGTGGGCGTAGAAGAGCGAGGGTGTGAGGGCACAAGGCGCTGAACTACAGGGGTAATCACCGTGAACGAAGCCGCTACCTGTCGTGAGTATGTCCTACCGCGGCTGCAAGCTGCTGGCTGGGACGTTGAGCCACGCCGGATCAGCGAACAGGTTACCCTCACTTACGGACGCATCATCCCGTTAGGCAAGAAAATCCGCCGCGGCAAACAGAGGCGAGCGGATTATCTTCCCCGTTTCACGCGTGATTTCCCTATCGCGATTGTTGAGGCGAAAGCGTATTACAAAGAGCCAGGCGACGGTTTGCAGCAGGCGAAAGAGTATGCTGAGATGCAGGGGCTGAAGTTTGCGTATGCCACGAACGGCAAAGGAATCGTTGAGATCGACTATATCACCGGTCACGAGATGAATTGACGACCTTTCCGTCTCCCGCCGATCTTTGGGCGCGGCTGAGTGGACACGAGAATCTGACTGACGTGAAGGTCAAGCAATTGCTCGAGCCGTGCTCGATCCAGGCAGGCCTTGTGCCCGCACGAACGCCCACGAGGGGCGATGCTACCTTCGCACTGTGTAGTTTCGGGCCTTGTGCCCGTTTGGACGCCCACGAGGGGCGATGCTACATTTGCACTGTGTAGTTTCGGGTCTTGTGCCCGCACGAACGCCCACGAGGGGCGCTGCTACGTCGCACTATGTAGTTTCGGGCCTTGTGCCCGCACGAACGCCCACGAGGGGCGCTGCTACGTCGCACTGTGTAGTTTCGGGCCTTGTGCTCGTGGGACGCCCACAAGGGGTGATGCTGCGTTGCACTAAGTTCCTTACCGACATGGAGCCGGCGCGGGAAGATGAAGCCAGTTTGACCGGTAAGCCGTACCGCCCGGCGATCGAGCCGCCTTACCGCAGCGACCGTGACCGCGTGGACGTGATCTTGACCAACCCGCCCTTTGGTGGCGAGGAGGAGGCCGGCATCAAGGCTGGGTTCCCCGCCGACAAACAGACTGCCGAAACCGCGCTCTTATTCCTCCAACTTATCATGCGTAAGCTGCGTCGCCCAGATCTCTCCTCTCCTGTCGTCGGAAAGGGGGCAGGGCGGAGGGCTGGCCTGGCCGCGCCGCGGTCGTCGTCCCAAACGGCACGCTCTTTGGTGACAGTGTGTGTGCTCGCATCAAGGAGGAGTTTGCCGACTGCATGGTGGGGTTCAAAAGCATGTCGCGAGTGGAGAACGCGCACGCATGGCGGGTGGATTTCGGCGCGAAGCGTGAATGACGCGGTAGCGCGGGCGACACCGCATTGGCAGGCCGCCGAAAGGGCGAACGCGGAGGCGTCGCGACTTGAGACCGAAGTGAACCAGGTCGACGCCGCTCTGAGGCAGGCGCTCGCCGACCTGCCCCTGTTGGCGACCGCGAATGCGAAGGAGGCACGCCGCAAGCTCGAGGAAAGGCGCGCGGCGCTGCTGGCTGGGGCGACACGCCAACGCCAGGCCGCTCGCGACGAACAGGCGACCGGTGACGGCATCTACTGGCCGATCCTCAATCTGGATCTCAAGAACCCCACGGCGACTGAGACGCTGGCGCATGTCGCGCCCGAACAACTCGTGACCGACATCCTGGCTGCCGAGCAGCGGATTATCGAGTTGATGGAAGAGATCAGGGATGAATTGAGTGCGAGTGCATGACCCAACCCAAGACTATCTCGTAGTGTAGCCCCTTGTGAGCGTCATCTGTGCGAGTTTTACGGGCACAAGGCCCGATAACAATGGGAGCTCCTGATATGCCGTGGATGAAACCGTACCATCCGCCTCGAAACCATCGCCTTGATGCTGAGCTTTATGCACAGGCGGGCCGGATTTGTTTCATCACGGTCTCCGCTTATCTCGGTCAAGCGCCTTTTGTGCGGGCCGATCTGAACCAGTTGGTGCTGGACATCTTGCGCGAGGAGCAGGATCGGCAGAACTGCGCGGTCTACACCTACTGCCTGATGCCTGATCATCTGCATTTTTTGGCCAGCCCGCGTATAGATGGCTCTTCGGTATTGACGTTCACCAGCCGCTACAAAGGCAAGACGACCAATCGAAGCTGGAAGATCGGATGGAAGGGAAAGCTCTGGCAGCCGCGTTACTACGACCACATCGTGCGCGACGATGAGAGCTTGCTGGCAATCGCCGAGTATCTCCTCAATAACCCAGTGCGAAAGGGCCTGGTCGCAGCACGCGAGGATTGGCCGTGGAGTGGGCATTTGAATGCGCTTCCGTTGTGGTAATGGAGCACGGCGGGCACAAGGCCCGATGCTACGTATGCCGCGTAGTTTCGCCCCTTGTGGGCGTGCGGGCGGTGGGGTGAGCCGGTGGGAGCACAGCGGGCACAAGGCCCGCGGCTACGTATGCCGCGGTAGTTTCGCCCCTTGTGGGCTTTTTTGTGAGTACGGAGGAAAAGAGTGAAAATGCAACACGGTTGGCCGTACCACTTGGCGAAGTGGTAACGCACCGCAAGGAATTCATCTGGATTGACGACACGCAGGAGTACGTGCGTTGTCGAGTCCAAGGGAAGGCAGGTTTGAACCTCAATAACATTCGCTCACTCTCGATACCGGTGCCGCCTTTGTCAGACCAACGCCGCAGCGTCGCTTGCCTGGACGACTTGCAAGCCAAAGCCGATATTTTGAAATCTCTCCAGACCCGCGCCGCGACCGACCTGGGCGCGCTCTTGCCGGCGATCCTCGATCGCGCGTTTCGGGGGGAGTTGTGATGCTCCTCGAAGACTTGCCTCAATCGCTTTCGGCTTGTCGTCGCTGCGCGACTGCCGGTTACTTCATCGGCTCGACGCCGATCGTCACCCTGCACGCGGGCGCGGTTTTCATGACCGTGGGGCAGGCGCCCGGCCGCCAGGAGGCCGAAGTGACGCACAAGCCGTTTTCCGGCCCGGCCGGCAAGCGGCTGTTTCGCTGGCTGGCTCAAGCCGGCTTCGATGAAGCGGCCTTTCGCGCCACACAGGCGATGACCGCGATCACGAAATGCTTTCCCGGCCCGCATCCTGCCGGCCGCGGCGACCGGGTGCCTTCCCGCGTCGAGCAGGCGCTCTGCGCGCCGTGGCTCGAGCAGGAGCTTGCGCTGATCGACCCGCAGGTGCTGATCCCCATCGGCGGGTTGGCGATCAGCCGATTCTTGGGCAACGGGCAGCTCATGACCGGGCTCATCGGCGAACGTTTCGAGCGTGACGGGCGTATTCTTGTGCCGCTGCCGCATCCCTCCGGGGCCAGCCAGTGGTTCAACGTGCCGGAGAACAAGGCGCGATTGGCGCGGGCGCTGGCGATCTTGAGCGAGTTGCGCAAGCAAGTTGGCTGACGGGCATAAGCGCGGGGGGGCGATCTGCCATTCCCCGACTCTCCCGCTCTCGCATTCCCTCACTCCACACCAGGGAGGCATCGTGGATATTTTTGTCAAGCAGGGCGGCATCGTCGAGCAAGCCGTCGACCTCATCGTCGTTAATCTGTTTCAAGGCGTGACCGCGCCGGCCGGCGCGACGGGGGCCGTCGACAAAGCGATGGGTGGCGCGATCTCCGCCATCATCGCGGCCGGGGATTTCGTCGGTAAGTTCGGCGAGACAGCGCTGCTCTACACACGCGGCGCGATCCCGGCCCCGCGTGTGCTGGTGGTGGGCTTAGGTGAGCCGGCGAAACTCGGCGCGCACGTAGTCCGTGCAGCAGCCGCCACAGCAGCACGCAAGGCGCGTGATTTAGGAGCGAAGACGTTCGCGACCATCGTCCACGGTGCGGGCATCGGCGGACTGGACGCCGCAATCGCTGCCGGCGTGCTGGTGGAGGGCACGCGACTCGGCCTCTATCGTTTCGAGGGCTACCGCTCGAAGCCGCCGAAGGACTGGAGACCCAGCCCGGAAACCATGTTCATCGTCGAGATGGCAGCGGATCGGCTGTCAGCGATCGCCGCGGGCGTGGCGCGAGGCGAGGCCATCGCGGCCGGCGTCATGCTGGCCCGCGATCTGGTCAACACCCCGGCCAATCTGATGACGCCGACGACTGTGGCGGAGCGGGCGGAAGCGCTGGCGCGTGCGACCAGCCTGCATTTCGAAGCATTGGGGCGCGCCGAATGCAAGGCGCTGGGTATGGGCATCTTCATGGCCGTGGCCGAGGAGTCGGAACAGGAGCCGAAGCTGATCATCCTCGGCCATAATGCCGAGCGCGCCGATCTGCCGACGCTGGTGCTCGTGGGTAAAGGCGTGACCTTCGATTCCGGCGGCATCTCGATCAAACCCGGCGAGGAGATGTGGCGGATGAAGGGCGACATGGCGGGCGCGGCCGCGGTGATCGGTGCGCTCGGCATCGCCGCGCGGCTCAACCTGCCGCTGCGTGTGATCGGGCTGGCGCCGTGCGCCGAGAATTTGCCCGGCGGCCGTGCGCAGAAGCCGGGTGATGTCTTCCGCGGGATGAACGGCAAGACGATGGAAGTGATCAGTACGGACGCCGAGGGGCGCATGCTGCTGGCCGACGCGTTGGCCTATGCGACGCGCTACAACCCGGCGGCCGTGGTCGATATCGCCACCCTCACCGGCGCGCAGGCGGTCGCGCTCGGGCCGCAGGCGGCCGCGGTGTTCGCCAATAACGACGAGATCGCAGCCAAGCTGCTGGCCGCGGCCGATGCTTCGGGTGACCGATTGTGGCGGCTGCCGCTGTTCGATGAGTACGCCGACGCGATCAAGAGCCAGGTGGCCGACGTGAAGAACAGTGGCGGGCGCACTTCTGGCATCGGGAGCAGCGCGAAGTTCATCGAGCATTTCACCGAAGGGTATCCCTGGGCGCACATCGATATGGCGTCGATGGCGATGTCGGATGAGGATAGGCCGGCACAGCCCAAGGGCGCGACGGGCTATGGGGTGCGGTTGTTCACCGCGTTCCTGGAGGCGTGGACGAAGTAGCCGGATCGGTAGGGATTTGCACTCTGTCAACGGGCGGCTCGTGCGACGCAGGTAACGTGAAGTAGAAAGTGCTGCCGTGGCCATCTTCACGCGATTGTGTGCTCTCAACCCCCACCTGGCCGCCAAGCTGCTCGACGATACGACGCACAATCGAAAGCCCGAGGCCGTGCCCCGCGTGATTGGCTTGCTGGAGGTGGGTAAATTCCGCAAACAGATGGCTCTGTGCTTCGGGTGAAAGCCCAAGACCATTGTCGCGCACCCAGAAACGCATCAGGGGCCATGCGGGCTCGGCCCCCAAGGTGACATGCGGCGGCTGCCCACCGTATTTCAGCGCATTGCTGATGTAATTGACCCAGACCTCTTCCACCCAGGCCGCGTGACCATCTGCGCTGGGCCAGGAAGCGGGTAGCGTGATCTGTGCGTGCTCCGCTTCGATGGTCGGTTGCAGGCGTTTGAGGGCCTCTGTGACTACCGCGTCCATATCGAGAGGCACGATTTGCACTTCTGTCTTGCGCATCTGGGCCAGGAGCAGCAATTCGTCCACTACACGGGCCATCTTCTGCGAACTGCTTGCGATGGTCTCCAGGGACGCTTGAACATCCGCGGCCGACATGCGGGCACGATCTTCGAGCAGTAAATCCGCGTAGACGAAGATGTCGGTGAGCGAGGTCTTGAGATCATGGGCGACTGTGTGGGCGAACGCGTCCAATTCCTTGTTGCGCTCTTCGAGTTGGGCAAGGGAGCACTGCAATTCGTCTTCAATTCGCTTGCGCTCCGCAATTTGATGCCTCAACTCATTGCTTGTATCGCGCACCCAGCCGAAGGCGAAACCCGTCAGCACCGCCATCGCGTAGCCCGGCAGGCTTTGGTTCAGCAGAAAGATCAGGTCAGTTACTCCTGATAAGAGCCCCAAGGACGGCGTGAATGCAAGCAGGAGCATGCCGGCCAGCAAGCCGGCCCATCGTCCGTATAACCAGGCTGTGAGCAGTACGGGCAGCATCCCAAGGGAACCCACGGCCGGGCCATTGCTGGGGTAGAGAAAGAGGAACAGCAGCGCGTAGGCAAGCCATCCGCTCACCATCAATGCGAAGCGGGCAATACGATGATGCAGGTACCGGTGAGAGGTCCAATCACGCCAACGTTGTGTAGCCATGTGTCGACATGCCTCGTTCTGCGGATGCCTGCGCGAACACTGACACGGCGCGTTAGGATCTGCGCCGGAAGACCTTGAGGATAGAACAAGTGTATCATGCAGTTGCCGGGGATGCAAAAAACAATGGTGCGCGATTGCATATTGGCTTGAAAGCTGGATAGGCGCTGTCGCGGCGCATCAGATGCGCCGCCGGCGCTCGTTGCGCAGGTGAGCGTCTGACGGGTTACTGACAGCGCGAAGCGGAACGTGACGAAGTGTAGTCCAGGTTGGTGGTCGATGGGGAAGGATCTGAAACCCGTAACCTGGACTGTGGAAACGAGGGTTAGGCAGCCCGATTGCCGCGTCGGTGCCAGACGAGTGTCACCAACCCGGCGAGTGACACCGCGGAGCCCACGGCCGCGGCGCCCCACATCCAACGCCGATCTTGCCCCGGCACATGAGCAACCCAGCGCGCGACGCGGCGCGGGATACCGGTCTCAGGATCCGCATCTGTCAACGGCAGCAACATGGGCTGAACCTGCTGGCGACGCGCATGATCCAACAGACTGCCATAGAGCTGGGCGCGAAACTGGTCGTCCGGCGACACCGGGGTGATCAGCGCCGAGAGGTCGCGCGACAGGGCAAGGTAGGGTGCTAATGTCAGACTCTGTTCACGATTCTCTTTCATGCTACTGTCCTCCGCAGCCCCACGCTACTGCCACTCCCGCGCTTCCAAATCGGCCCGCAACGATTTGAGCGTGCGGAAATAGAGCGATTTTATCGAGCTCTCGGTACGGCCCATCAGCCGGCCGATCTCGTCATTCGATAGCCGATCAGCGAACTTCAGAAGCAGCAGGCGTTGCCGCTCTTCCGGTTGGCGCCGAATGGCGGACCACAGTGCCCGCTGCTTCTCGTGCGTTTCGGCGCTGCGCTCTGGGCTTTCTGCGGCCCGCCCGACCAACTCCACATCTTCCAGCGAAGTCAGCCGCCACCGGCTGCGCGTTCGATGGTAATTCGCCACCAGGTTATGCGCGATTCGATAGAGCCAGGCCGCGAACGGGACGCCCTGATCGACATAACGCTCAATATTGTCCAGCGCCTGATGGAACGTTCGTGCCGTCAGATCCTCGGCCTCAGCCGCATTGCCGATTCGATAGTAAACATAACTGTAGATACGGTCGACGTTGCGCAGATATAGCTCACCGAATGCCTCGGCATCGCGTTTCGCCAGCTCGATCAACTGGCTTTCCGCCATGTCGGCATAGCGGTGATTGTGTGATATCTGAGTTTCCAGGCTGTCGCCGCTTGTCATAGAATGAAACACCGCAAAACGCCTCAAGGCGCGATCAGAATCGCTTGGATTTAATGGTCGGTATGCAGGGCTGCGGCATCAGACGTGCATGCCGCGTTGGCCGCTATCGTGGCGCCGATCAATCTCCCCCGTACACCGCTGCGCCCACGGTGCCCGGCCCCACGTGTGTGCCGATCACAGGGCCGAGCGTGCAGGTGAAGACGTGTGGGGTGGCAAACCGCTGGGTCAGAACGGCGGCAATCTCTGCTGCTGCGTCGGCGGAACCCGCATGCGTCACCCCTATGCGTACCTGCGCGCCCCGTGCGGTGATCTGTTGCGCCAGCAAGTCCTGCATCGTCTCAATGGCCTTGCTCATGCTGCGTACGCGCGCGGCTGGATGCACCTCGCCGTCCACAAGGCTCAGCAGCGGCTTGAATTGCAGCAAGGTACCCATGAAGGCCTGCGCTTTGCCGATGCGGCCGCCGCGTTGCAGGTATTCCAGGGTCTGTAGGGTGAAGAACAAGCGCATCTCGCCACGCATTTGTTCGAGTTTGGCGACGATCTCGGCGCGTGATGACCCTGCCGCGGCCATCTCCACCGCCTTCTGCACAACCAGGCCCAGGCCCACGGAGATGCTCTTCGAATCGACCACGTCGATCGCCTGGCCAGGCAGGCTGTCTTTGGCGAGCAGCGCGGACTCGTAGGTGCGGCTCAGTTTGGCTGATAGGGTAATGGCGATCACCTCGTCACC
>JALOOE010000668.1 GCA_025454565.1 Anaerolineae bacterium | reverse complement strand
CTCAGTCTGGCCGACGTGGTACGTCTCGTGGAAATAGAGGAAGAACACCCATGCGCCGACCGTGGTCGTGCGCTGACCGACCTGCCATTCGCGCGCCAGATCGTCGGGGGTGGCACTCCCCAACGCCGCGGCGAGAGGCTCCTGAGAGGCGGTCAGCAGCCGCAGAAGCTCCTCCAGCGGCAGCACATCGGGGCTCTCCGCCGTGATCGGCTCGGATTCCCGCTTGTAGCGCGCAGCCGCTTCGCCGGTCACGGGCGCTGCGCCGAGCGCGGCCAGGATCGCGTCGCGGTTGTTGGCCATATGGCCCAGCACCCAGTTCAGGCAGTTACCGCGGAATGGGGGCTGAAGCAGGCTGTCCATATGGGACAGCCCTTCCGATTGTCTCTGGACGATGGAGAGGTTGCGGCCGAAGGCTTCGGCCAGTTGGGTATTGGTGATCATCAGGGCTACACCTTTAGCCGACCGCGAAAACCTCTGGCGGCGTAGTATGAGTCAGCGCCGTTGTGATACACGAAAACATGGTCATAGCGACGATCACAAAAGAGCGCACCACCAAGACCCCTTATCTTGGCCGGTGTTTTCACCCAGCTCGAAGTTTTCCTATCGAATTCGCCAAGCTCCTGCAATTCTCGATATTGTTGTTCCGTGAGTATCTCAATGCCTATCGAGGACGCCATTTCGATAGCGCTGCCGCCTGGTTTGTTCTCTTTTCGTGAATCGAGAGCCTCGCGGTCATAGCAAATGCTGCGTCGGCCGGTTGGACTTTCGGATGAACAATCACAGAAAATGAACTCACCGGTTTTTTCATCACGACCAACGATATCTGGTTCGCCGCCGGTGCGTTCCATGGCATAGAGCGCCTGGAATTTCTCAGGGCTCGCCTCCAACTTCGCTTGCACCGAGCTCCACTCGATTCCTGTGTGACGACGCATGTTTTTCGCGAACCGATCCTCCAGAGTCCTGGTCAACGCTTCAAGAGATGCCGTTTCCATTTCATCGCCTCCCTTAGGCAACTTGTCTACAGATCAACTTGAGCGAATGATACAACGGAGGAACCAGCCGGTCAAGCCGGTTCTGTAGAAGAACGCTTACCGCCAATGCTGATTTGCGGGCTTGCTGATATGCCCGGCGAACCAGGAATCGCGGTATAATGGGCTCCAGATACCATGATGATTCATTACCTCTCCGCCGCCTCACCGCGCCGCATCGTGCAGCAACTCGACCGCAGCCTGACGCATCTGTCCGGCACACCGCTCGATCCGGCGACGCTCAGACCGCTGCGCTGGTTCTGGCTCGATTCGCTTTTTGCGAACATCAGCGTCGCCTTCTTCGCCACTTACGTGCCGCTGTACGCACTGGCCTATGGCGCGACCAACGCGCAGGTCGGACAGCTTGCCGCGGTCGCCAGCCTGCTGGCGATGACTGCGCTTTTCCCGGGTGCGCGCCTGATCCCGTTTTTCGGTGGGCGCAAGCGGGTGGTGCTGGTCTTCGGCGGCGGCGTGGCGCGCATCCTGCTGCTGGCGCTGGCTTGCCTGCCGTGGTTAGCCAGTGATCCCGCTCATGCCATCATCGCCATCATCCTGCTGAACGGGCTGATCGCGTTCTCGAACAGCTTCAGCAATCCGGCGTGGACATCGCTGACCGCCGACATCGTGCCCGCGCAGATGCGCGGCCGGTTTTTCGCGCATCGGGGGCAGGCGCTCAACCTGGTATCTTTGAGCGTCGTGCCGTTCGCCGGGTGGTTGATCAAGGCCGGGAACGGCGTGACCGGCCAACCCTTCGCGGGGTACCAGCTCGTCTTTTTGTTGGCCTTTGTCACCGGCGCAGTGGCAACGTGGTGCTACAGCCGCATCGATGAGCCGGCCGCGCCCGCGGAGACGGTTCACACGCTGGCGCTGATGGAGATCGTCCGTGTGTTGCGCCGCTCCCGGCTCTTCCTCGGTTTCGTCGCAGCGACGTTGATCTGGAACCTCGGCTTCCAGATCTCACTGCCATTCTTCAATGTCTATCTGGCGGGGCCATTGGGCGCGAGCACGACCACGATCGGTCTGCTGAACGCGGTGATGCCGCTCACCGCGCTCTTTTCGCAGCGCTGGATGGGCCGCTTGATCGATCGGCGAGGCAATGTGTGGGTACTGACGGCCTGCGCCCTGGCGATCCCGATTTTCCCACTGTTCTGGATCCTCGTTACGGCGCCGTGGCAGGTTATCTTCATCAATATTCCAGCGGGTATCTTCTGGACCGGCCTCAACCTGGCGGCGTTCAATCTGCTCCTCGAGTTGACTCCAGCGGAGGCGCGCGCCGATTCGGCCGCACTCTATCAGTTCATGGTGGCGGGCGCGATGGTGCTCGGCCCGCTCCTGGGCGGCTACCTGGCCGACGCGTACGGCTTCAATGCCACGTTCGGTGTCAGCGCCGTCGGCCGGCTGCTCGGCGCGCTGGCGTTCGTGTGGTGGGTGGCGCGACCGGTGCGGCGGCAGAAACACCGCCAGGACAGCGCGGCCATCCTCTAGCCCGAAAAATTGGACGCGGATTACGCAG
>JALOOE010000667.1 GCA_025454565.1 Anaerolineae bacterium | reverse complement strand
GCACGTACTCCGGCGTCTGCGGCACGGTCATGAACATGGTCGAGATGTCCTGGATCGGCGTCTCGACAAAGGTCCAATCCAAACCGCCTGAATAGTACAGCCCCATTTTCATATCCGCCGCACGCACCGCCGTGGTCAGCTCGCCCGTCAGATCACGGCTGGCGTGGTAGGCGCCCTTCGCGGGATTCGTCTGGCGGCTGGGCCACAGGGTGAAGCCATCGTGGTGTTTGGTGGTGAGCACGACATAGCGCGCGCCGGCCTGCCGGAAGAGCGCGGCCCACGCGCCAGGATCCCACTGCTGAATCGCCGAGTTGAACTGCGGGACGAAATCATCATACGTGAGGCGGCTGCCGAAGGTCGCATCATGATAGCGCCGCGTCGGGCTGTCGGCGATCCGCAGCGAGTTGAGATACCATTCGGCGTAGGGATTGCGCCCAAACCAGGCTGCCCAGCCTTCCGTCTGGACGACCTCCCACGGCGATTTGTTCAGCGGCGCCCAGCCCGGCACCGAATAGAGGCCCCAATGGATGAAGATGCCTAGCTTGGCGTCGGAGAACCAGCCTGGGATGCGATGCGAGCGTACGGATTCAAGTGTCGGTGCGAAAGGCATGGCGATTTGCTCCTCTTATTCCCCGGTGAGCGGGTTGCCGCTTGAGCAACGGATGATGATTTCGACGGGCAGGACGACCTCCTGACGAGCGTCCGGGCCCTTTCCGGCCAGACGGGCCAGTAACATCTCGGTGGCGCACTGCCCCATCTCATAGGCCGGCTGCGCAGCCACCGTCAGGAAGGGCTCCAGGATCAGTGCCGGCGGCAGATCGTCGAAGGCGACCATTGCCAAATCATCCGGCACATGCAGCCTGGCATCGCGCAACGCGCGATATGCACCGATGGCGATGAAGTTGTTGGCGGCAAAGAGCGCGGTGGGCCGCGGTGTGAGGGCCAGCGCCTGCTGCGTCATCTGATAGCCGCCTGCCTGTCGCAGAAGACCATGCAATATCAGCACCGGATCGCAGTTGAGTCCGGCCTCAGCCAGCGCCCGCCGATAGCCGGCGACGCGATCGGCAGCCGTCGACACCTCCGGCGGCCCGCTGAGGATCGCGATGCGCCGATGGCCCAGGCCGAGCAGCAGTTTCGTCAGCTCGTAGCCGCCCTGCACCGAGTCGCCGCGCACGCCATCCGTGCTGCATTCGGGCACGCGGCGATCCAGCACCACAACCGGCACGCCACGGCTGCGCAGGAAAGCCACCGGTCCTTCAGTGCTCAACGCCGGCACCAGCAGCACGCCATCCACCTGCTTCTGCACCAGGACGTTCAAGTATTCCGCCTGCTTCTCCTCGGATTCGTCGGTGTTGCCGAAGATGACGTTGAAGCCGTGGCGATTTGCTACGTCCTCGACGCCGCGCGCGATGGTGGTGAAGAAGGGGTTGGTGATGTCGCTGAGCACGAGCGCCAGGGTCTTGGTCTGCTTGAAGCGGAGGCTGCGCGCCAGGGCGTTCGGCACGTAGCCCATCTCGGCGATGACCGCCTCCACGCGTGCGCGGGCTGCGCGACTGGTGTAGCCGGAATTGTTGATGACCCGAGAAACGGTCATCGTCGAGACGCCCGCGCGCTCGGCGACCTCGCGAATGGTGGCCATGAATGATTGATCCGAATGATGAGGCACGTCCGGCGCAACACGCGATCTCGTCTCATGCCCCACGCGACGGCACTGAAGCAGTGTTACGGATAACATACCACGGAATACGGAGACTGTCAAAAGGAGTAGGCATGCGTAAGGCGCTCAGTTTTCGCCGAACCCTGTCTTGTGTTAAGATGCGCGTGTCGCACAGATCGCTCCTCGTGCGATGGGCGGCCACGCGGCGGCGGCCCAAGACAGCTTCGGAGGTATGGCCGATGAGCCACGTTCTCGTCGTCGGAAGCATCAACATGGATCAGATTTTCCGTCTCGATCATCTGCCACGGGCCGGCGAGACGATGCTGGCAGGCGATGTGCTCACCGTGCCGGGCGGCAAGGGGGCCAATCAGGCGGTGGCGGCGGCGCGGATGGGTGGGCAAGTGCGCATGGTCGCCCGGCTCGGCAACGATCCGTTCGGACGCAGCTTACGGGCTGGTTTGGTGGACGCCGGTGTTGACGTAACGCATGTGGGCACGGATGATGCGGCAGCGAGCGGCGTCGCCCTGATCCTGCTGGCGGAAGGCGGCGGTGGAAGCGGCGCCGTTTCCACCGCCGGGGACAACAGCATCATCGTCGCCTCCGGCGCGAACATGCGCGTGTCGGTGGCAGACCTGGACGTCATCGACTGGCGAGATGTGGCCGTCTTGCTCGTGCAGTTGGAGATCCCCATCGAGACGGTGACTGAGGCGATGCGCCGCGCGCACGCCGCGGGCGTCCTCGTGATCCTGGATCCCGCGCCCAGCCGCGGCTGCCCGCCCGACATCTTGGCGCTGGCCGACATCCTGACGCCGAATGAGACCGAGGCGGGTGACCTGGCGGGGATGCTGATCACGGATGTCGCGTCGGCGCTGGCGGCAGGCGCAC
>JALOOE010000666.1 GCA_025454565.1 Anaerolineae bacterium | reverse complement strand
ACCCGGGAAGCGCTGGATGCCTACGATCCGTCGGCAGAATCGTGGCAGAAGCAGTTTGCGCGCCGTTACACGCACCACTGTGAACTCAACGACGTCCTCAACAACGTCGAGAACGTCGATGAGACCGTGTATGGCAAGTTCGCCGTGTCGATCACGCCTTATGTGGCACAGCTGATGGATCGCGATGATCCGATGTGCCCGATCCGTCTGCAATACATGCCCACCTTTGCCGAGGAGACGAAGCCCGGCTTTGTCACCATGCTTGATCAACTCGGCGAAGAAGGCGATACCGTCCCCGGTACCAGTATCGTGCACCGCTACCCGCGCCGCGTGCTGTTCCTTGTTTCCAATGCCTGTGCCACGCTGTGCCGCTTCTGCACTCGCAAGCGCATGGTGTCGCAGCCCACCGGTTCCGTGCACAAGGACGAGATCGAACGGTCGATCGACTACATCGCTGCCAACACGCAGATTCAGGACGTGCTGCTCTCGGGCGGTGATCCGCTGACCTTCAGCGACGAGCGACTGGACTACATCCTCGGCGAAATCCGCCGTCGTGCGCCACATGTTCGCTTTCTGCGCATGGGCTCGCGGATGATCGTTCAGCTGCCGACCCGGATCACCCCGGAACTCTGTGCCGTGCTCGAAAAGCATCGCTTGCAGATGGTCAATACGCACATCAACCACCCCAAGGAAATCACCCCGCTGCTGCGCGAGCGCGTCAAGATGCTGCAGAAGGCCGGCATCATGATGGGTCTGCAAACCGTCTGCCTGAAAGGCGTCAACGATGACGTCGAAGTGATGCGGGAACTGTTCCTGCAAGCGATCGAAATGGGTATTCGTCCCTACTACGTCTACTCGACCGACATGGTTGAGGGTGCCCACCACTTCATCGTGCCGTACCAGCGCATGCTGGAGTTGTACGAAGGTCTCCGTGGCTGGATCAGCGGTCCGGCGGTCCCGACATTCATCGTCGATGGTCTCGGAGGCCTCGGCAAGCTGCCGATCATCCCGAGCTACGTCAAGGAAGAAGAGCTGCCGGATGGATCGGGCACGACCGTGAAGTGTCGCAACTATGCCGGCAAGACGGTCGAGATGCCGGGGCTGGGCCGCGACTACGCGCTACCGACGCACAGCAACTGATCGCCGCCAGACGCCGGTCGCGCCGATGCCACCGGTGTGGCAACGCTCCCCTTCTTGAGGTCTGACGAGGTTTACCACCAGGTCTACTACCATGCAACACGGCTCCCCCTACGGCACGCATCGCGTGCTCGAACCGATCGGCGTACTCCCCCAGGGCGCGTGGAGGATCGACAATTCGATGGCGATTTTCGACAACGAGATCCTGATTGACGTTACGGCCCTGAACATCGACGCAGCCAGTTTCAGTCAAATCAAGCAGGAAGCTGCCGGTGACCTCGCCCGGATCGCCAGCATTGTGCTTGGCATCGTTGAACGGCGTGGCAAACATCACAATCCGGTCACCGGATCGGGCGGCATGCTGATCGGACGGATTGCCCAGATTGGCCCGGCACTGGCCGGCAAGGTGGACCTGCGCGTGGGCGACAGGATCGCCACGCTCGTTTCACTGTCGCTGACGCCGCTGCAAATCAAGACCATCAAGAAGATCGACACGAACAAGGACCAGATCGAGGTCGAAGCGCAGGCGATTCTTTTCGCAACCGGCCTTTACGCCAAGCTGCCTGACGACATTCCCGAGAAGGTCGCCCTGGCGGTTCTCGACGTGGCGGGGGCGCCGGCGCAAACCGCGCGCCTCGTTCGCCCCGGCGACACCGTGGTGGTGGTTGGCGGTGGCGGCAAGTCGGGCACGCTATGCGTGTACGAGGCGCGGAAGCGCGCCGGCCCGGAGGGTTGCGTGATCGGCGTATCGCCATTTGCAGCTGACTGTCAGCGCATGCGCAAACTCGGCTGGGTTGACCACGCGCTCCAGGTCGATGCGACCGATGCCCTGGTGATGATGGAAGCCATCGCCAAGGTGACGGCTGGCCGCCTGGCCGACGTGGTGATCAACTGCGTCAACATCCAGAATACCGAAATGGGCAGCATTCTGGCTACCCGCGACCGCGGCAAGATCTACTTCTTCTCGATGGCCACGAGCTTTACCGCTGCCGCGCTCGGCGCCGAAGGCGTCGGCAAGGATGTGGATATGATTGTCGGCAACGGCTACGCCAGGGACCACGCAGTCCACGCCCTCGCGCTGTTGCGCGAAAGTCCGAAGCTGCGCCAGCTGTTCGAAGAGCTGTACGTCTGAGAGTCGCATGGGCCAACAAGCTCTTCAGTTGAACCGACAGGCGGCCATGAGCACCAGCGCCCTCTGGGGCTATTGGCGTGACCTCGATCGGGCGCGACGGGGAAGACCGCGATCAGGTCTTCTTCTTTCCGAAGCCACCGGTGCGGGTCTGGTCGGGTTCCATCATCGCCACCGCCCGCGACACGTTGCTGCGCGCCAAAGTCCGCTGGAAACTCCTTGCCGCCACCGGACTGGATAGCCCGATGGGCGAAATCGTCATCGTCCGCGCGCTGGACCACGGCGAAATGGAGATTGCCGGCGCGTCGCGCAGTTCCGATCAGCAAAAGATCATCGCGCAATTGAGACAGTGCGGTTGCGCACTGATCATCCTCG
>JALOOE010000665.1 GCA_025454565.1 Anaerolineae bacterium | reverse complement strand
TTCGAAGGTCGCAAGTTCGTCGTGATCAAAGAAGGGGCGGGCCAGCGTCGCGTGGATGTGAAGACCGGCATCGAGAGCGTGGATCGCGTCGAAATCGTTGACGGGTTGACGGCCGGCCAGCAGGTTCTGGGGCAGTAGCGTCGTGCGCATCGTCCTCCGCGCCTGGGCGATCCTGATCGTCGCGGCCAAACGCTTGGTCGCGCAGCGCGGCCTGGCGCTGGCCGTCATCCTGGGATTGATCGTCGCGGTGGCGTTGGGCGTGAGCCTGCCGCTTTACGCCGACGCGATCAACTACCGGGTGTTGCGGGAACAACTGGATGCCAAGCCCGGCGCGGTGGTCGTCCAGCGTCCGCCGTTCGCCTTCATGTATATGTACATGGGCAGCCTCTCCAACCCGCTGGAATGGGCCGACACCGAACCGGTTGCCGACTATTTCAAGGAGCGCTCGGCCGCGGACCTGGGGTTGCCCCAGGAGCTGGGCATCCGCTACTTCGCCACCGACAAGCTCGCGCTCTACAACAACGATCCGGCCGCTTATGGCGGCAACCAGAAACCGCTGGAGTGGATCAACCTGGCGACCGTCAACGACCTGGCGTCCCATATCAACCTGCTCGAGGGCAGGTTCCCCGATCCGGCTACGCCGGCCGCCGACAGCACGATCGAGGTGTTGGTCTACGACGAATTGGCGACCAAGCTGGGGCTGCAGACCGGCGAAACTTACATCCTGCTCGATCGCAGCGGCGCATTCGGCAAGGGCAAGGCGACCCAGATCGCGGTGCGCATCGCCGGCGTCTGGAATGCGCGCGACGACAAGGAAGACTACTGGTTCTTTCGGCCCGATGCGTTCACCGACGCGTTCATGGTGCCGGAGGAGACGTTCCGCGATCGCATCAGCCTGTTCAACAAGGGCGAGATCTACCTGGCCGTCTGGTACCAGATCATGGACGGCGCGGACGTTCATGCGGAGTCGGTCGACGGCCTGGTCGCCAATATTCAGCGCACACAGCAGACCGCCATCGGCCTGCTCCCCAACCTGCAACTCAGCGTCTCGCCGATGGAGGCGCTCGAAAAGTACCGGCAATCCACGTCGTGGCTCTCTGTCGTGCTCTATGCGTTCAGCGTGCCGATCCTGGGCATGGTGATGGTGTTCGTCGGGTTGGTGGGCGGGCTGGCCGCCGAGCGCCAGCGCAACGAAACCGCGATCTTTCGCAGCCGCGGCGCGGCCATCGGCCAGGTGGTCGGCATCACGTTCAGCGAAGGGGTGCTCCTGGGCGCGGTGGCGCTGATCTTCGGGCTCTTGCTGGGCCAACGGATCGCAGGGATGATGGGGCACGCCCGCGGGTTCCTCGACTTCAGCGCGCAAACCGACCTGCGCATCAATCTGACGACCGGTGGGCTGCGCCTGGGCATCATCCTGCTGGGGGTCGCCCTGTTGACCCAAATGGCGCCATCGTTCGCCAATGCACGGCACACGATCATCACCTACAAGCAGGAACAAGCCCGGGTGATGCGCCGGCCCTGGTGGCAGCGCGCCTATTTCGATCTGCTGCTGCTGATCCCGGCCGCCTATGGCACCTATCTCCTGCGCCGGCAGGGCAGCGTGGTCGTGCCGGTGGTCGGCACGCAACTGCCGCAAGACCCGTTCCAGAATCCGCTGCTTTTCCTGGTGCCGGCGCTCGGCATCTTCAGCCTGACGTTGGTGATGCTGCGCGTGCTGCCGCCGCTAATGTCGGCGTGCGCCTGGCTCATCAGCCACACGCGCAGCATCGGGCTGATGCTGACCGCCCGGCATCTTGCGCGCACCTACAACGCCTACACCGCGCCGCTGATCCTGCTGGTGTTGACTCTCAGCCTGTCGGCCTACACCGCGTCGCTGGCCGAGACGATGGACAACCACACCTATCAACAGCAGGCGTATGGGGTCGGCGCCGACCTGATGCTGGACGAAATCGGCGCGTCTACGGCGGCCAGCCTCGAAGGCTTCGGCGGGGGCGGATCAAGCAGCACGAGTCAGAAGTCGGCCATCCCCGAATCGGAATGGGAGTTCCTGCCGGTTTCCGAGCATCTGAAGATCCCCGGCGTCCAGGCCGCGGCGCGCGTTGGCCGTTATGACGCCACCGTCGATGCGGGCGGCAAAGGACAGCCGGCGCAATTCCTCGGCATCGACCGGGTGGACTTCACCCAGGTGGTCAACTGGCGCCGCGACTACGCCTCGGCCAACCTCGGCGCGCTGATGAACTCGCTGGCGACGACTCCGAACGGGGTGCTCGTGCCCAGCGATTTCCTGGGGCAATACTCCTTGCGGGTCGGTGACAAGCTGCGGGTATCGCCGAAGGCATCCGGCCATGGGGCAAACCTGGACATGCAGATCGTCGGCACGTTCGATCTGTGGCCCACCTGGTATCCCGACCCCAAGAAGGGCCCGCTGATGGTCGGCAACCTGGATTATCTCTTCGAGAAGTTGGGCTTGCAGGTGCCCTACGAAGTGTGGGTAAAACAGAAGGTCGGGGAGCCGACGCAGCCGATCGTCGATGGCGTGCGCG
>JALOOE010000664.1 GCA_025454565.1 Anaerolineae bacterium | reverse complement strand
ACGTGCTCATAGGTGGTAACGCCGGTCGGCAGGATCTGCGGGATGCGGGTGTCGGCGATGACCGGGAAGCCGTAGTTGATGGCGCCGGCCGCGGCCGCGTACTTCAGATCGTCCACCTCACCCAACGCCAGCACGAACGCGAAGACGCGCTGCCGGTTGTAGAGCAGGATGTCTTTGGCCTGACCGCCCTTCATACCGCCGAAGGTGAGCGCCGAGCGGGTGGCGAAGCCGAGGGGGTAGATTGCCGAGAGGGTGTCGAGGCCAAACGGCACGATGTACGTGTCGTAGCCCATCTCCACGCCCTCTTCCATGAGCTGGTGGATCATGGAGCGGCCGTTGACGTTGCCGCAGAGGAAGATCAGGATGTTGCGTTTCTGTAGCTCGCGCACGATCTTGACCGCGACCTCGTTGCTCTTGGCGCAGCCGACGATGGCGGCGAAGCCGGGCATACGGCCGTCCACGAGCTGGATGCCCCAGGCGCGGAGCTGGATGTCATCAATGGGGCCATTCAGACGTCCGTTAACGCCTCCGCCCCCTTGCTCCCCCGCTCCCCCGCTCATGTCGGGGCTGGTGAAGCTGCCGCCCGCAGCATGGAACCCCGAAATCACGCCCGGCTCGTCGCCGTAGACGAAGCGCACCGCCTCGATGATCTCGGCAGCCAGCAGCGTGGCGGAGCCGGAGTCGAGCGTCTCGCCCAGATAGGGGGTCCAGCACTGCGCCGACGGAACCGGGTGCAAGAGATCCTTGGCGTGCTCCAGCACCGGCGACAACTCGCCCAGCTTCGTGATCTCACGACCGGTGAAGCCCAGGATGACGGGCAGATAGTAAGCGGTGTTCGGGAAAGCCACCGGCGTGTCCGGCCCCTTCTCCTGCAGAGCCTTGTTCAGCAGCGCCTCAGCTTCCTGTACGATCAGATTCGCGCCGCGGATAGCGCGCGTGGCGATGTATCGAGACATGTGTGTTCCTCCGTTGCACGTTTGCGGTTGCTGGTGAAAAGTTCACGGTTGAAGGGAGCAGGACGTCCGCACCTTCAGCCGTGAACCTTCAACCGTATAGCTCCGCCATCTGCTGCTCCACCGGCAGCTCCACGAACGCCTTCATCTCGTCATCACCGGAGGCGCCGAAGCGACTGGCGTCGTAGACCGGCAGCTTGAGCGCGGCGCGCTTCTTGTCGATGTGCTCCAGCGTCTTCTTGACCATCTCCTCGGCCTCGACCACGAACTCCAGCTTACCGCCGAAGCGTGCCTCCCACTCGGTGGAAAGGATATCGGTCACACCGTCGGAGAAGTCCACCGGGTTGCGGACGCCCATGATCACGTATGCGCCTGAGCCGACGCAGTAGGCGGCGATGGCCAGCGCCTTCTCGCTCATCCACTCGGGCGCCAGGCCCACGGCCGGGATATCGCTGATGTCGTCGCCCAGGCCGCCCTCGGTCGCCATCTGGCTCAAGACCGTCAGGATGCGGCTGTTATCGACGCACGAGCCCATGTGCAGCACCGGCGGGATGCCGATCGTCTCGCAGATTTCGCGCAGGCCGGGGCCGACTTTGTCCAGCCCGGCCTCACCGGTCAGATAGCCGTATTTGCCCGCGGCCAGCGCACCGCAGCCGGTGCTGACGACCAGGACGTCGTTTTTCAGCAGCGCGCTGATGACGTCCATGTGCGCCTTGTCTTGCGTCAGACCGGGGTTGTTGCAGCCCACATCGGCAGCCACGCCGCGGATGCGGCCGGAGGCGATGGCCTCGATCAGCGGCCGGAACGACTGCCGGTAGAAGCCACCCAACATGTAGTTGAGATACTCATGGCTGAAACCCGGCACCAGAGCTTGCGCGCTCGACTTGGGGATGCGCGTCTCCCCGCGGTTGGTGTAGTTGTCACACGCGCGCTTCACGATGCTCTTGGCGATGTCCAGCGCGTGATGCTCATCGAACTCGATATGGGTCGCGCCGGTCATTTTTACTTTCGGGCTGGTGGTAATGACCTCGGTGTGGAAATGGCTCGCCACGCCGGTCAGTGATTGCATGATACACTGCACGTCCACCACCATCGCCTCGATGGACCCGGTGAGGATCGCCAGCTCCTGGTTCAGGAAGTTGCCTGCCGACGGGATCCCCTGACGCATCATCACCTCGTTGGAGGTGCAGCAGATGCCGGCAAGGTTGATGCCGTTGGCGCCCTTGCTCTTGGCATACTCGATCATGTCGGGATCCATCACCGCAGTGACGATCATTTCGCTGAGGGTCGGCTCGTGGCCATGAACGATGATATTGACTTCATCTTCCATCAGGCAGCCCAGGTTGACCTCTCCCACCTTGGGGCTGGGGGTGCCGAAGAGGATATCGGAGATGTCGGTGGCCCACATCGAGCCGCCCCAGCCGTCCGACAACGCGGTGCGGATGGAGGCGGTGAGAATGTGGCTGGCATCCTGGTCGTCGCCCATGTGGGTGCGGTGCAGGATTTCGACGACCTCGCGGTCGATGCCACGCGGGGCCACGCCCTGCTCCTTCCAAATCGCCTGGCGCTTGGGCGGCGCAACCGAAAGATAA
>JALOOE010000663.1 GCA_025454565.1 Anaerolineae bacterium | reverse complement strand
AACCGCTGACGTTGAACGGGCAGCCGGCGATGACGTAAGGCGCGGCCATGGTCACGGTGGGCTGACCGCTCACCAGCACGCGCGGGTTCGGCGCGGTGGCCGTGGCCGTGCCGCCGTGGGCACAGAGGACAGAGGCGCCGACATGGAGGAGCGGTCCGGGCATGGTCATATCACCGTCAAGGCGCCGTTGTTGATCGTCACGGTGGGGCCGATCAGCGTGATCGCCGCGCCCTTGCCGTTCTGGATGTAGATGCCGGTGTCGTTGACGATCAGCATCGCGCCGGTGGCGCTCTTGAGCATGATGCCGCCGGTCGGCCCTGGCAGGTCGGAGATGGTGAGTCCGTTCTGCAAGGGCGTTTGCATTGTGACCGCCTGCATGCCCGGCGGCGTCAGCAAGGCCATCGCGGGAATCTCGGCGGCGCTGCCCCAGAAGCAACCGGACCAGATAGGATAATTCGGATCGCCGCCCTCGAATTCGACCCAAACGCCGGAGCCGATCATGGGCAGCGCGAACATGCCGTTCTGGATGCCGGCGAACGGCACGCAGGGCATAGCCCAGGTAAGCGGGATCACGTTCGCCACATCCGGCACCTGCACTTGTAGACGCCCCTGCTGCATGGGGTCGATGTTGTTCAGCACCATGCCCCGGTACTTGCCGTAGAAACGGTTCGACTCGTTGGTCATACCGGTATCCTCGGGGTGATGGAGACGAGGCCGTTGCGGCTGAGGTCGAAACTCTGCTTGAACTCGCCGCGCTTGAGGGTGCTTTTCACGCTGGACACGTAGTAGAGGCCGTCGTAGGCGACGCCCGCGCCGCGCACCCCGACCAGCCCGCGCGCGCGCAGCGGACGACCGTAGCGCAGCACGTCCAGGCTGCCGGTGGCGGTAACCGAGTCCTGAGAACGCTTGGCCTCGTTGAGGCCGCGCGAGATGGCCTGCATGGGGTTCATGCGCGCCGTGTCCTTGAGCAGGGTGATGTTCGATAGCGGCGTCGACAGCACGCCCAGCGGCGGTTGCAGCGGGTTGATGTTCGGGATCGGAATCGGGATCGGCGCCCGTGTCATCTGGTTCTGGATGAACACGATGGGCAGCACGCCCTTGGTCGGGTCGAAACTGAAACTCAGGTTGTCGACATTGGTGTGCGCATCCATGTCGACGTTGAGCGCAGGCTGTGGCATGCCGACTTTCATCTCCGGCCCGAAGTAGGCGATGTTGGTCCCCGGCACCGGGCCGGGTTCGATGTAGAAGACATAGCCGACCTGCTCGGCGAGCTGGCGGATGTAGGCGAGGTCGGTGCCCTGCTGGGCGGGAATCTTGTCGACCGGAATCGGCACGTCCGGAAACAGCGCTGGGATCACCACGGGGATCAGGCCGAACGGCGCGTACTTGGCGCACAGCATCGCCACCCGCGCCTCGATGGGCATGGCCGGGAACGGCAGGCCGCTCCAGTCCTGCGTATCCATCACCTTGGTCAGGTCTTCGCCGGTCACGGTGACCGTGCCGGGCTGGCCCTGGCCGCCGGGTTGCACCTCGACGCGGGTCAGCACGCCGTCGAACAGCGGTTGTGGCGTGCCGTTCAGGGTCACGACCAGCATCACCCGCAGGGCCGGCGTGACGGGACTCGCGCTCTGCGCGCCGGCGATGATGAAGAGCGTGTTCAGCTCCGATTTCGAATTGAACTGGAAGGTCAGCGTGAAGCCGCTCGGGGTGCTGGCGGAGGTGCGCACCTCGACGCTGTCGAGCGCATCCATGACCACCCTCGGCGCCGGCACGGGAATCACCGGACCAATCATTAGGGTGAGCTGTATGCCCTTAGCCAGCATCGTCGTCTCCCGGCACGCCTTCGGGCAGGGTGATGCGGACAGGGCGGCCGATCACGGCAGTCAGCTCGGCCGGGTCCATCGCGCCGTTCGCGTCGCACACTCGCCAGTACTGTTCCGGATCGCCCAAATAGCGCGCGGCCAGATTGTCGACGCGGTCGCCTGACATCACCTGATGCTCGGCCAGCGTGGCGAAATTCTCCGGCGGCGGCACGAAGCGGCGTTTCAGATAAGTCACCACGCTGCCGTCCGGGCGGGTCAGTTGGGCGCTGGCGATCCCGTAATAACGGCTAGTCGGGGGGTAAAGCGGCGCGGTCAGGCCGTTGGCCTGCATGAAGGCTTGTACAGGGTCCATCAGCCGATTCCTCCTATGCCAAGCGCGCCGAAACTGCCCGCCTGAGCCTTGCTGGCGAGCTGTTCCTTGGCTTGCAGATAACTCATGAACAGGCTGCCGCCCTTGTGCGCAAAGCCGAGATCGTCCACAGAGAGGACACGTAGTCCCAGACTGATCTTGGCGACGATGGGATTGAGCGCCGGATCGAACGCCTCCTCAGTGATCGAGAACTCGGTCAGGCGCACCGGCACGATGCGGCTCTTGCTCCACACGAACAGCATCAGCGGCGCCTCCATGGGCGCAATCTCCAGCGTGCCAGTGTTCAGTTGCCGATTCACCTCCAGCAACTGCGCGCTGCCCGGATGCGCGAGCGATTCCAGCACCGCCAGTTGCGGCTGGATG
>JALOOE010000662.1 GCA_025454565.1 Anaerolineae bacterium | reverse complement strand
ATCGCGCCGGGCGTGAAGTAGGCCACGATGCCGTTGTCCTCGGTTTCGTAGAAGCGGACCTTGAGGCCCGCGATGTTGCTCATGCCGCAGACGAAACATCTGCGGCTGTTCGGTTGCTTTTTCAATCTGTCCTGACCGCCCATTTCTCGCGCTGCGGATCGAAGTCGCCGAGCTGCTCCAAATCCAGCTTACGAGGCTGGCGATAGCGCACGCGGATCTCCTTGGTGACGCCCCAAATCCGCAGCACGCCGCGCGCCATGATCGCCCGGCCGATCGTTTCATCCAGGATCGCAGCGATCACCCCGCCGTGCATGCGGTTGGGATAGCCCTGGTGGTGATCTCGGCCGGTGAAGCGGGCCAAGACCGAGCCGTCCTCTTGCTCATAGTAGCGCACGTGCACGCCGGCAGGGTTTTCTTCGCCGCAGGTGAAGCACATGCGGCTGTTCGGTTGTTTTTTCATACCCTATCAATCTGTGAAATGGCTGTCGCCGTGCAGCGCCGGCGTATCAGATTCACTTTGGTTGCGCAACAGTGCCCTGCGCGAGACCATCAGGCGACTGGCCGAGCCAGGCATAGGCCGCGGCTGTGGCCCGATTCATCGCCTCGCCGAGTTGCGGGGTGGCGATGAAGACGTTTTCCTCGCCGATGATCTTGAGTACTCCTGTCTTGGCGAGTTGATCGCGCTCGGCCGCATCCACGCCGACCAATATCAGCTTGCTGTCACGGGACTGCAGAGCTTCGGCATAGCGCTTCAACACGGTCATAAACGTGCTGCCGATCTCGCCCTGGCCGCGCAGACTGATCGCAACCACAGCATGGCGGGTGTTGTCGACATCGGGTAGCATTTCCTCGACGCTCTTGGCCGCGGCGAAGAACAGGCTGCCGTAAATGTGCAAGAGCGTGAGCTGGTTGCTGGGCACCTGCTTGGGGGCCGGCTGTTCCAGCGGGAACCCTTGCGGCTGCAGCACCCACTCGGTGACCACGACTTTGTTCGACTGGCGAAACACGTGGAGCACAATGCTGAGCACCATGCCCAACAAGACAGCAAATTGCAGAGGGACGAGCAGCGTGGCAATAAACGTGATGATCATGATCACCGCCGCAACCTTGCTGGTATTCCAGGTGATCACCGCCTGTTGTACGCGCAGACCCTGGAAGCCGGCCACGATCAGCAGGGCGGCCAGCGCGGACATGGGCACTCGCTCGACCAGCGGCGCAAGCAGCAGTACGATGACGGCCACGAACAGCCCGGCGGAGATGTTGGCCCAGCGCGATCTCGCGCCGGCGCCCATGAGCAGCGCCGTGCCGGAGATCGACCCGCCCGCCGGGACCCCGCTGACGACGCTGGTGGCGATATTGGCAACGCCCTGGCCCAGGAAATCACGCGATACGTTGGGGTATTTGCCGTCGGGGTTAGGCGTACCCTGGCTGACGCCGGCGCCCTGTACCAGACCGATCATCGCCACAGCGAAGGCGGGCAGCAACATTGATGGGATTAGGGACGGCTGTGGAAGCGCCAACTGGGGCAACGAACGGGGAATCAGGGCAACATCGCCCACCGTCCGCACTGTGTCGAAGGCGGAAGCTATCCCCAGCAACGGAGAAGTCAGAAGGACCAGCAGCAGTGTGGACGCGGTAATGGCGATGATAAACGCGAACTTGCGCAGCGGAGTAGCCAACAGCAGCACGATCAGCGCCAGTGTCAGCACGCCGATGATCGTCGTCGGGATACTGATTTGGCCAAGATTCAACAGGAGATCCAGGGACCTGACGACGTTGTTGGAGAACGCGCTGCGGTAGCCCGTCAGATCGCCCAACTGGCCCAGGATGATCAGTACGGCCACGCCGTTGAGAAAGCCGGTCATCACCGCGTTGGAGACAAAGCGGATCAGGAAGCCCAGGCGGAACAGGCCGGCCAGCAGTTGGATGACGCCCACCAGCAGCACCAGCACCGCCAGCGCTTCCAACCGTTGGCTGGCCGGGATGCCTGTCAGCCCGGCGCCGGCGGCCACCGAGAGCGCGCCAGTGGTCGACACGTTCATGAAGACGGAGCTGGTGAAGATGGCGCCGATGGGCACGGCAACCATCAACGTGTAAATGCCGAACACTGGATTGACCGTCGCCAGCAGCGCGTGCGCCATCGCCTGCGGCACGTTGACCACGGCAAAGGTGAGTCCGGCGATCAGATCGGCTGTGAGGTGGCGGCGCTCAGGCTTCAGGTTCTGTGTCGCCGCTGAAAGCTTCTGCATGTATTTCTCCCTTCGTCAATTCCCGTGCGGTCGATGGCGGTGCTGGCGTCTTGCAGGCGCGGCGGCACCGCCTGCAAGCGTTTCCGATCCGCTGGACCAATCAACCTGGGAAGACCTTGCGCCATTCACGCTGTATACTGACGGGTGTCCAGCCGTGCGCTTGCGCAGCATCCAGGACCCGCTCCGCGCCGGCATCGTATTTGAACTCACGCTCCCCATCGTCATGCACGACCAAGAGGCGCAGTGCCGGCGCTGATGGTCCACCTGCAAACGCCAGCATCGGCAGATCGCCGTCGGAATTGCCCGCAGCCAGGATCGGGCGGCGGCCGATCACGTTCCAAATCTGCACCGGTTTGCCGGGACCATCGTCGATCACATCCAGTTCCGCCTTCTGCTCAATCGCTCCGCCGCTCTCGTCTGGCACGTAACGATAGGCGACAGTGCTGCCAATGACGCGCTCGCGGGGGATGCCGTACAGGTTGTGCGCAAAGCCGCGCATGAAA
>JALOOE010000050.1 GCA_025454565.1 Anaerolineae bacterium | reverse complement strand
ATTCACGCGGCCCAGGTTCTCGTCCACGAAGCGCTCGTAATGGCCCAGGTCGAGATCGGTCTCCGCGCCGTCGTCGGTGACGAACACCTCGCCGTGCTGATAGGGCGACATCGTGCCGGGATCGACGTTCAGGTAGGGATCGAGCTTCTGGATCGAGACGCGCAGCCCGCGGCCTTTGAGCAGCCGGCCGATGGAGGCCGCGGTCACGCCTTTGCCCAGGCCACTGACCACGCCGCCGGTGACGAAAATGTAAGCAGTCATGCTCGTGCTACCTTCCGGTTTATCTTAAAGCAAGCTCAGGAACTCATCGACCGTCATTCCGGCATTGCGAATCAGGGCGCGCAGCGTGCCAACAGACAACTCTTTGTGCTGTGGAATGGAGAGGTTGACCCGTATGCCCGGTTTGACCATGACCAAATGACTTCCGACTTGGCCGATCGCTTGCCAACCCACCTTCTCGAATGCCCGGACCGCCTCTTTGCCGGAGATGTTGCCCAGTCTGCCCATACGCCTTACACCGTTACCATCATCGGCTGGCGTTTCAGATCTGCAGAAAGCGACATGCTGGCCTTTTGGTCTTCCGCCCATAGCCAGGCAATGATCGCTTCTTTGATATTGGTCAGGGCGTCTGTCTCAGTTTTGCCTTGAGAAACGCATCCTGGCAATGCAGGACATTCTACTACAAACCAGCCATCCTCTGCCTGCTCCATCGTAACGTGGAAAACCATAGTCTATTTAAGCTCCCCGTGTCTCTGGCGAGTTTCAGGTCAAGTGCGGACGATCTGTCGGAAACTTCAGGATGACCAGTTGGAGTAACATGCGCTCACGCACCATTTACATCAGGTTATGGGGCGGATCATAGCACAGGATTACCAAAGGTGCAACGCATCGGGGATGCGGCGCGCGAGCGCGTTCGGATCGACCGTCACCCCACCCACCTCCTGAACAGATCGCCCAGATCTACCCCCGCGACCTCCTCCGCCAGCCTGCGGAAGCCATCGGGAGTGGCGATGCGCCAGGTGTTCTCGGTATAGTAGCGGCGCAGGAACTCGGCCATTTTCTCTTCGCCCAGACGCTCGCGCAACGCCAGAAGAAAGAGTGGGCCGCGACCATATACGAGCCCGCTATACTCCGCGCCCGGATAGGCCGCCACCGGCAGCCCGATGGGCTTCTCTTTGTAGCCCACACCGCCCCAGCGCAGATTGGTCACCCGATCCACAAAGCCCTGTGCGTCTTCCTCGCCATAGGTAGCGAGGACGTAGAGATAGGTGCTATACTGCGCCAACGCCTCGTCCAGCCAGGGGTGGTTGATCTGGTCGTTGCCGACGACGTTGTACCACCACTGGTGAGCCACCTCATGCACGACTACGGACTCGAAAAACGTCTCATCGTTCGGGTTTTGATACGCGCGGATGTCGATGGCAACCAGCCCAGGGTATTCGATGCCGCCGGCTATCGTCGGCATGGCCGCCACATCCAGCTCGCGATACGGATAGGGGCCGAACTCTTTTTCGAACACGCGTAGCGCATCCATCGCCCAGGTCAACGCTTTCCGCCCGCCGTCTTCTGCTCCGGGCATGAAATAGCTGTTGACCGTGATGTCGCCGACCGTGCCGCTGTAGAGGCGGTAATCGGCGTGGGCGATCACGTTAAAGTCGCGCATCGGCCCGCCGGACAGCCGCCAGGTGGTGGCGCCGTCGCCGTTCGCCGTCTCGGCCAGCGTTGCGCCGGTCGCGGCCACCACCAGATCGGATGGGCCGGTGAGCGCCACGTCATAAAAGGCCGCATCGTGGAAGGTCACATCGCCCTGCTCGGCGGGCTTCTCCAGCCGCCAGGCAGTGTCATACGCCACCACGGACGGATAGCTGTGGCCCAACGCCAGGGAGCCGCGGTCGAGCGAGAACTCGCCGTAGTTGCCGGCGCCTTCGCCCGGCAAGATCGGACTGGCATAGGTGATGGTCAGAGCGGTCGCCGCGCCGGGAATTAACGGCGTCGTCAGCGGCACCCTCAAGATCGATGCGTTCGATTGCAGGGTGGGCGTGACCGGTGTGCCCGCTACCTGTACGCCGCCAACCGTCATCCCCGCGCGCCATAGGTTCGGGAAGAGACGCAGGTAGATCGCATCGAGCGTCGCCGTCGTCTGGTTGGTGTAGCCGATGCGGGCTATCCCGCTCAGTCGGCTGAGGTCGGGCGCCAGCGTGACGGTCAGGCTGTAGGTGGTCATGCCGGCCAACTGCTTGAATGCCGCAGGGTTCACCGCCGGATCGAATGCTTGCCATGCGGCGGGGCGCAGCGCATCCGCATAGTGCGCCCACGGCGCGAGCGCCGAGATGGGGGTGGGTGTGGGCGTGATCGAAGGCGCCGGTGTTCTCGACGGCGTCGGCGTGACGGTCGGTGTTGGCGTGTGGGTCGCAGTGGGCGCGAGTGTGCTTGTGGTTGCGGGGGGCGCCGTCCCGATGTCGGGCGTCGGCGTGGGCAGCGTTGGCGTCGACGCGCAACCGGCCAGCGAGAGCAACAGCATCAGGAGCAGGAAGGCGATCGGATGCATGGGGCGCATTGTACCCGGTTCCGGCCGTTGCGCCAATTGCGGCTTCTTTGCCCGAGCGTTCATCGCAACAGGGGTTCAGCGAGGCATATCGGGCTGCGGCGCAGGTGATCAGTATTGTTGGGTCAGTCTCTTTCGATGTGAACAGGCTGCGATAGCAACACGTGATCGCCCTGGGCGCGACCTTCGCCATCGACGATTGGCAGGCGGACACCGGTCTCAGGATCGTACATGCCGATCTCGACACGATACTCGCCGGCGGGTATGCCGGGTTTGACCGCCAATGGATACGTGTCGGTAACGTACTCTCCTGGCACCCAACTCGAAGTCGGCGAAGCGCCACCGCCCGGCAGAGTGTCCTGCTGAGCCACCACCCGGCCATCCGGTCCCAACAGGTGGACGAAGACGGTGTAGGAACGGTCAACCTGGTTCAGCGCTTGCCAGAAGAGCGTCAGGCTAAGCGCGTCACCGGGACGGACTGCAGCCTTTTCCAGATCAGACCCAAGGAAGGCGATATCATTGCCCAATCTGTATGCGGCAGGATTCTGAATGGTGGGCGAAACGAAGTTGCGCGGCCGGCCACGGACCTCGACATCGCCAAGTCCGGCGAGTCCGAGCTCGTGGTCGGCGGCATGCAGACTGACGAAGAGTTGGTAGCTGCCGGCCGGCGCAGTGGGTGGGACTGCCAGGTCATGCCAACTGCGCAGCACCTCGCCCGCAGGCCATGCCGTGGTGGCGTAGGAGTCGCTGCCAGGCCGGAGCGTGCGCTGCACCACTGGTTGACCCTGGGCATCCTGCAACGCGACCTTGGCGAAATAGTCGGCGCCCGGTTTGTTTTCAGCGCGCCAGAATAGCGTGATAGGCAGTCGATCACCCGGCTGAAGTGCGCGCATAGGGAGGTCGTAGCCTAGCAACGCCAGGTCAGGCCCCAGCCTGACGCCAGGAGTAAGCGTGGTACTCGGCTGTACCTGTGCGGCAGCGAGAGGCGGCGTAATATCAATGAAGCCAAGCATGGCGGCTGATCCCCCGGCGCTGCCATTGGCGTCGAGCACGGGCAGGCGCTGCATAGTCTTGGGATCGTAGACTGCGAGGAAGAGCTTGTAGCGGCCTGGGGGCACCCCTGGGAGCGTCGGCAGGATGTGATAAGTGCTGCCCTGTTCACCTGCTTCCCAGTTTGGTTTGAACAGATAGAGATCGCTGAGGAGAAGGTCATCTACCTGACCGGCTAAATGACCGGATTCATCGACGAGGAAGAGGCTGGCCTTGAGGTTGTTTTCCACAGGCTGCTGAGCTTGCCAGCGCAGAACGGCCCATGCGTCGTGACCGGACGGCACGTGTTTTTCATCCAGGGCAGCCGCGGGTTCCTCACGACTGGTCGCTGTATGGCCGTAGGCCAGGCCGGTGAGCTTGAGCTTACCACCGAAGGAGATATTGGCCGGAATGTCGTCGTTGGTGATCCGGTAGTCGGCTGAAGCAGGCGCCTCGTAAGTGGTATAGACAATGTTGCCCCGACTGCTCTCGGCGATAAACTGACCGTGTTTCTTGAGTAAGAATGACAGCAGTTGCTTGGCATCGGTCAGCGCATATCCGCCATCCGGCTCCAATGTTGTGCCGATCCAATGCAGGAGATGGGCATAGCGCTTCCCCGTGGTCGTACGCTGCAATTCTTCCGGCCCCTGTGCTGGCTTGGCCGTGACGGTTCCGTAAGCCAGTTGTCTTCGGGAGAGGAAATCCAACGCGTACTCTGGCAAGGGTACGGAGAAGACGGGCCAAACCGGCAGAATCCATACGTCTTGTTCGGACATGTGTTCAGACATAACTGCGAATGCTTGGACTGGCCGGGCGTCGAATGCATACGCCAGAGGGTAGTTGTTCGTCCACGCGCCAAAGTAACTGCGCAACCCCAGCAGGCCGCTGACAAGCAGGAAGGGCAGCGGCAGCCACGTTGCGAGCCACGGTCGGCGATTAGCGAGCTGCTTTCCGCATTCCAGCATCGCCAATACGGACAGCAGGCAAACAATGGGCAAGACTCCCAGCATTCTCAGCGAGTTAGGAGCTGTGTCGCTGAACAAGCCTGCCAGACCGAAGATTGCCAGCCATGCCAGCGCGAATCCGTACGGCAACCTCCGCCAGCGGGCAACGGCGAGCACGACTCCTGCCAGCAGCCAGATTGACAATATCGGGTCGAGCGCAGGACGCGCGGCCGGGTTATAGCGCAGATTGCTATCACTTACCAACCCGAACATGCCGGCTGTCTTGAGTGCATTCAAGACCAGCCTTGTCAGCAGGCTATTGTCCGCGTAGGTCGGGTCCAAGAATAAGGAAGCGCCCACAAAATGGCTGAGAAAGCTACTGGGGCGCGATAAGAAATAGAGGCCGAGCGGCAAAGCTGTCCCGAACGCGACTACGACGATGACGAGCGCCGCCCAAAGCATCTGACGACGCATTGGTTTCTGTGCACGCGCTTCTACCAGGGTCGCGATGACCACAACGGCAAATAGCACCGGTAGTAGTCTGGCAGCCATGTAGGTATACAAGCTGAGTCCCAAAGACAGACCGCAGAGCACCGAACCGGTCAACGGGAAGCGCTTCCCGTTTTTTAGCTGCCGCCACACCCGCCAGAAGAGGGCGAAGGTCACTGATGCGACGAGCGGCAACATGATGGCCCTGTAACCGAGTCTGCTCAAACTGAGGTGCCAGTAGGCAAACGCAGCGAATCCCGCGGTCCAGAGCGCAAGTGTTCGCGCATCTGCTCTATCGTCGGCGAAGGCCTCGCGCACCATCCAATAGATCGCCGGTATCGTCAGCGCACCGATGATCGCCGAGGTCAGACGAAGCGCAAGCGCTGTTGTCCCCAACAACCCCACGGCGACAGCCTGCAAATAGATAAACAGCGACTCCCGGCCGCTATTGCGCTCGAAGAAGATCGAGTTATGCCCACGCAGAATATCCAGCACATCGACCCCATTGGCGGCCTCATCGCTGTGTAGTCCGGGTGGAATGTCCGGCAGACGATAGACGCGTAGTGCGAACGCCAACGTTGTTAGCGCCAGAATCAAGACCAGCTCAAGCCATAGCCGCTTGTGCAATCTACCTCTTGGGGTGGGCCGCAGGTGGATCTCTCGGCAAATGCCAAATCGGTGCTGATTATAACCAGAGGAATGCGCCAGACAAAATGCCTGCGACAAGCCGGGCGATCAGCGTGATCGTGATTTGACCTGCCATTGAGCCGGTGATATCCTCGTTGGTGACATCGAGAGGAGCGGACTCTGAAGCACGCAAACCGGTGGGTCATTTTCCTGTTGCTGGCGCGTCTACTGCTCGGTTTGATCTATAGCGCCGTCATCCCGCTGGGTGAAGCCCCCGACGAAGCCGACCATCACGCCTACGCGGCGTACATCGCACACGAGCATCGGCTGCCCGAAGGCGCCTGGATGACTCAGGCCAAGCACCCGCCTTTGTATCACGCGCTTGCCGCACTGGTTGCCGGGCCGGTCGGGATGGATGCCGGCTTTTTGCGCGCCAACCCTGATGGCGGTGTCGGCCCGGATGCTTCGCCCAACTTCTTTGTCCACACAACGTTGGAAAGCTGGCCCTGGCGCGACGGCCCGCTGGCAATGCATCTGGCGCGGCTGATCTCGGTGCTGGCGGGTGTAGGATTGGTTGCGGCGACCTACCTGCTGGGCCTTGCCGTCTGGCCGGGCTGGCCCGCCGGAGCCCTGGCCGCGGCCGCATTCGTGGCTTTTCTCCCCGAATCTCTTTTCGTCGGTGGCGCGATGAGCAACGACATGCTGGCGGCCTTCCTCGCGACGATGACGTTGTGGGCCGGTCTGCGCAGTTGGAAGTTCCGCCATGCGATCTTGACGGGTATCCTCATGGGTCTTGGGCTGTGGGCGAAGGTGAGCGTGGCGGCTTTGTGGCCGGTGGTGTGTCTGGCGATCGTCGCAAGAGGATGGGACGAACGGCGACGGGCGACGGACGACGAGCAACGCTCTGCGAGTCCCTGGTGGTGGCCGTGGGCTCTGGCAATCGTTGCGGGTGGGGTGGCGTTGTTGGTCACAGCGCCCTGGTTCCTGCGCAACCGGCAGCTCTATGGCGATTGGCTGGGTTGGCCATTGGTGTTGGCAACCATCGACCGGCGCACAGGTGCGTTCGGACTCGTTGAGTTGGCCTGGCTGATGCGCGGCCTTTTCCTCGGGTTCTGGGGCAAGTTCGGCGGCGCAGGGCACATCGCGTTGCCGTGGCCGCTCTACGCGTTCTGGGCCGCGCTGGTCGGCGCGAGCGCGCTGGGATGGTTGCGGCGGGCGTGGCAGTGGATTAAGGAGCGAATCGGCAAGTCGGCAAATCAGCAAGTCAGCAAATCAGCAAATCAGCAAGTCAGCAAATCGGCAATCGGCAATCGGCAATCCGCAATCGTCCTCTTCGGTGCGCCGCTGATGACATTCGTCTGGCTGATCACCTATAGCCGGGTGGCGCTCGGCACCGATCAGGGGCGGCTGCTGTTTCCGGCTATCGCGCCGTTGGCATTGTTGCTGATCGGCGGGCTGGCGGAGTGGCTGCCCCGCGCGTGGCGCAAGCATGAGACGCGCTGGCTGGCTGGTTGGACAGGGTCCATGGGCGTGATCGCCGTCCTGGCGCTCGTCGCGGGGCTGTGGCTGCCATATGCGCCGCCAGCGGCGCCGGATGCGGCCGAGGTGGCTGCCGCTTCTCCTCTGGGAGAGGGTTTCGGCGAGCTAATCGAGTTGGCCGGTTATCGTTGGGATGCAGAGCAGAGCGGCGACAAGGGGCGCCGTCTGATCCTGTATTGGCGCGCTTCGCAGCCGATCGACGCGGATCTCAGGACTTCGCTCCGCCTGCTGAATGAGCGTGGCGAGGTAATCTGGGAATGGAAGCGATCGCCGGGAGCCGGGCGGTTCAGCACCGACCGGTGGCCCGCCGACCGGCTGGTGGCGGACATATACCACGTGCCGATCCTTCGCCTGAGTGAAGCGAAAGGTGTCGAGATCGGCGTGCGCCCATTTCCAGAAGAGACGTGGCTGGCGCGAGAGAATAATCCGTCGTCATTAGTGCTAGCGAAGCCCCAATAGTATCGCGCTGGCGTAGCGTGGCAACAGCGTCAGGTGTGACACTGAAATCCCTTCCTGGATTCTGCCGCCAGTCGTGCGGCGTGAGGCATGTCAGATACGGGCTCTATGAAGATTTCTGAACGCTCGAAGCCTTTCTGGGAGATGATCGCGTTCATTGGCATCTTGTCAGTGACCAGCGTATTGCGGTTATCGAATCTGGATAGCGCATCGTTCACCTACGATGCTGCGTTTATCAGCAACCTGGCCGCGGATTTCGTGACGACCGGCCGGCTGCCGCTGCAGGGTATGATGTCTTCCGTAGGGGTGCAAAACCCGGCTCTGGCTGTCTATCTGCTTGGTCTGCCCATCGCGCTGCAGCGCGATCCCAGAATGACGATCGCATTTATAGCGCTCTTGAATGCGGCGGCCGTGGCGGGTGTCTATTGGCTCGGAAGGAGGTATTGGAGCGTTTCCGTTGGATGCGTGGCTGCGCTCTTATTTGCCGTCAGCCCCTGGGCCGTACACTACAGCCGTCAGATATGGGCGCAGAGTCTGCTTCCCCCGGTCAACGTCTTGTTGCTTGCCCTTCTGTTGGCCTGGACAGTGGGTAGATCAAAGTGGGCGCTGAGTGCGGTAATCCTCGTTCAGGCAGCATTGCTGCAGTTGCACTTCTCGGCTGTCGCTCTGCTGCCCATGGTCGGGGTTGCGCTGGTATTTGGGTTGCTAGATGCCTATCGCGATCGGCAGCCTGGCCGCTTCTGGCAACCTGTGGCGGTCGGCGTCGCACTCAGCCTGCTTCTGTATTCGCCGTACTTGTCGGCTGAAGCCCAGAACGACTGGCCGAATGCTCGGCGCGTGGTTCAGATTGCACAGACGCCTTCCCGTATTCATCTCCAGGCCTTTGATCAGGCGTTGATGTTGATCGGCGGCCGCAACATTCACTCCCTGGCCGGGGCCCAACGGTTCCAGGAGTATCTCGCCGGCAGCGGCGATCCGGCGTATCGCCTCGATCGCATAGAAGAGGGCTTCTTCATACTGGCAATCCTGTATCTGAGCGGGCGCGTGTGGCGTGAACGCCGGGAGAGAGCCGCCTTCCGATCCGATGGATTGTTGCTGCTGTGGGTGGCGAGCGTGGTGGTGTTCTTTCTACGCTCGAGCACGGAGATATACGTTCACTACTTTGTCGTTCTTTATCCGATTCCATTCCTTGTTCTGGCCATTGCTGCTACTGATATCATCGAGCGAATCGCCGCTGGTCATGTAGCGAAGCGCACGCTACAGCCAGTCTTCGGCGCTGCCCTCGCATTGCTTGTGATCTGGCAATGTTTTCTCTCGTTGTCTATCTATCGATTTGTGGACACCCACGATACGCCGGGAGGCTGGGGCACACCTGTCCGCATTCTGTCGGCTGTGGCCGCCAACATAGAACGATACGCAGCGCATTTCCGTTCAAACCAAGTGATCGTGCTGTGCGCAGGCGCAGAGCCGCGATGGGATGAATGCCCGGCCGTATTCCACTACCTCACGGGTCGCTCTACGCGCCCTGTCTCTTTTATGGACTACAACGACCCGGGCATCTGGGCGCATGCCGCGGATGCCGAGACGCTGGTGGTATTGGCGCCTGGCGCAGAGGCTGCGGCCGCGGAGTTGCTGCAATTTGCGAAGGCCATCCCTGAGGCCAGCGTGCCATTGCGCGAACGGGCCGATGAGTATCGTTTTTTTGCGATACACGACTATTACCAGGATATTGCCACACAGATCGAGCGCGCGAATGCCCCGGATGGCGCGATCATTCTTGTCGGTCGAAATCAGGATCGCGAGTTTCGGCAGTCCTATCAAGGCAGTCTGCCTGTGTATGAGCTGCCCGAGCCGGAGCGCACTGCCGAGGAAACCGTTGCCCGGCTTAAGCAGAT
>JALOOE010000661.1 GCA_025454565.1 Anaerolineae bacterium | reverse complement strand
CCCCAGCAGTTGCTCGAGCTGGCGCTGGTCGAGAACATCCAGCGCGCCGATCTCAACGCGCTGGAAGAGGCGGCGGCTTTCCAGGCGTTGGTCGCGGAGTTCGGCCTCAGCCAACAGGAGGTCGCCGACCGGGTGGGGAAGAGCCGCGTGGCGGTGGCGAATATCCTGCGCCTGCTGCGGCTGCCCGACCCCGTCAAGGCGTTGTTGGTGGAAGGCGCGCTGAGCGAAGGCCATGCGCGTGCGCTTCTCGCCCTGGACGATGACGATGCGCTGATCCAGGCAGCCGAGCAGGTGGTGGCACGCGAACTCACCGTCCGCCAGACCGAGGAGCTCGCGCGGCGTCTGCAAGCGTTCGCCGACACTGCGCAGGCCGTCGTCGATGAGCCGATAGCGGCCGATGACCCCGACATCTCCCGCACGCGCCGGCTGGAAGAGGCTTTTCGCGGCGCACTAGGCACCAAAGTTTCGCTGACGCGCGGCCGTCGCGGCGGCAGGCTGATCATTCACTTTTATTCCGACGAAGAACTCGGCTCGATCTACGAGCATATTGTCGGAGAATCATGACAATTGACCACGGACGAAGGACAAACGACCAACTTACTCTTTCGTCTGCCGTCCACCAAAGGGCCCCATGCAACTCTACGCCGACCTGCTCTTCACCAACGGCCGCGTCTATACCGCCGATGCACGCACGCCCTGGGCAGAAGCGGTCGCCGTGCGCGGGGAACGCATCCTGGCTGTCGGCGCAGCCGCCGATCTGGCTGAGCTGCGCGGGCCGCGCACCGAGGTGATCGACCTGACCGGCCGGCTGCTGCTGCCCGGTTTCACCGAGAGCCACGTCCACTTCATCGAGCTTGCGCTGCGCGCCACGGAGATCGACGTCACCGCCGCTGCCTCGGCGCACGCGGTGGCCGAGATGGTGCGGGCGCGAGTGGCGGCCCAGGCTGATCGGCCGTCCGCATGGCTGCGCGGCGCAGGCTGGCACGCGAGCACGTGGATCGACGGCGTGCGGCCGCATCGCGCGCTGCTGGACACGGTCGCTCCGGATATCCCCGTGGCGCTCGATAGCAAAGATCTGCATTCCATCTGGCTGAACAGCGCGGCGCTGCGCCGCGCGGGCATCACGGCAGCCACCGCGGATGTGCCGGGCGGCGTGATCGAGCGGGATGCCGACGGGGAGCCGACCGGCGTCTTGCGCGAGAACGCGGTGGGCCTGGCATACAACGCCATCCCGAAACCGGAACTCGCCGAGACGGTGACCGCGGTCAAAGCCGCGACCCCCGGCATGTGGGCGACGGGCATCGTGGCGCTCCACAACGCCAACGACAGCGCCGATGGCCTTTCTCTGCGCACCTACCAGGCGTTGCGGACGCAGGATGAGCTCGGATTGCGGGTAGTACAACACCTTCCAGCATGCAATCTCGATCATGCGCGGGCGATCGGTCTGCAAAGCGGGTTGGGCGACCCCTGGCTGCGTATCGGCGGCGTCAAGTTCTTCGCCGACGGCGCGCTGGGCAGCCGCACGGCACACATGCTTCAGCCCTTCCTCGACAATCCGAGCAATTGGGGCGTCGCCGCCATCGATCCCGAGGAGCTACTGGAACGCGCGCTGCTTGCCAGCGCGGCCGGTCTCAGCCTCACCATCCACGCCATCGGTGACCGGGCGAACCGCGATGTGCTGAACGTCCTGGCGGAAGTGCGGCGGCAGGAAGCGAAGGGCGAATCAGCGAATCAGCGAAGGGCGAATGACAAATCCGTAATCCGCCACCGCATCGAACACGTCCAGTGCATCCACCCCGATGACTTGCCGCGGCTGGCCGAGCTGGACGTCATCGCGTCCGTCCAGCCGATTCATGCGACCTCGGACATGCAGATGGTGGATCGTTTCTGGGGGGAGGAACGAGCCAGGAGCGCCTATGCGTTTCGCAGCCTGCTCGACAGCGGCGCGAAGCTCGCCTTCGGCTCCGACGGGCCGATCGAGCCGCATGCGCCGCTCATCGGCATCCACGCCGCGGTCACGCGCCGCCGGGCGGATGGCTCGCCCGGCCCGGATGGCTGGCAGGGACAGGAGCGCATCACCGTGCGGGAAGCGATCGATGCGTACACGATCTGGCCGGCCTACGCCGCGGGCGAAGAGACCTACCGCGGCAGCATCGTGCCGGGCAAAGTGGCGGATCTGGTGGTGTTATCCGAAGATATTTTCGCGCTGGATCCGATGGCGATCCTGAGTGCGCAGGTCGACATGACGGTGTTGGACGGCACGGTCGCGTGGCGCCGACTAACGTAGCACCCGCTCATCGCCCACGCGCCGCGTAATCTTCTTCTCGTCCAGGTATTCCATGATCGCCAACGCATATTTGCGGCTGGTGTTGAACGTATCGCGCACCTGCGCCACGGTCATGCTGCCGTGCTCTTTGATGTGCGCCGTGATGCGAGCCACCATCTCGTCGTAGACCTTCGCCTCGAACAACACATCTTCGCTCAAACGCGCCAGCGTCCCGCGATACACCAGCGCACTGACGATGTCCGCATCCGTCTGCGTGATCGCGTCAGCCATGGAAGGT
>JALOOE010000660.1 GCA_025454565.1 Anaerolineae bacterium | reverse complement strand
GGAGGCCGAGGCCGCGAAGTATCGCTGCGCCATCGACACCTCCGGCTGGTACCACGATGAAGCGATCGAAGAAGATGGGGACAACAATCGTCCCGTGAGGTGGCCTTTCTGACCCCTCCCTCCCCCACCCGCAGGCGGAACCGCGCTTGCGGGTTGCCGGGCGAGACGGAGTTGTGAGTTCAGTCAGCCCTGACTATCGCTTGCGGGTGCGCCATCACTCCTCTTGGCCAGTGCCGCTTTCGCGATGAGGTGCGCCGAGACCGGCGCGGTGATGAACAGGAACAGGAGTACGCTGATCTCTTTGAGGCTGATGTTCCCCGTCAGCTCGAATGAGGCGATGCTTGATGCCGCCACGATGGCGCCCACACCCAGCGTCGTCGCCTTCGTAGGTCCGTGCAGCCGCCCAAAAACATCTGGCAGACGAACGAGGCCGATGGACCCGAGGAGCACGAACGCACCACCGGTCAGGATCAGGAAAGAAGCAAGAGCTTCGGCAAACACGGGGCAGTCCCTCCCTTAGTCGATGATGCTGCGCCCGATGAGGAATTTGCACAGCGCGACCGTGCCGACAAAACCCATCATGGCGATCAACAAGGCCGCCTCGAACGAATACAGGCTCCCCGTCGCCAACCCCATGAGGACAACGAGCGCGATCACGTCGATGGCCAGCGTATCAAGTGCCAGAATGCGGTCGGGCATCGTCGGTCCCCGCGCGAGCCGCCAGAGCGTGAGCATCGTGGCAAGCCCTACGAGCGCCAGACTGGTCCATATCGATATCCATGGTGAGCGTTCCGGGAGTGAGGGTGATGATGCTGCCCAGGATGGTCGCGACAAACGGATCCCGAGTGTCGAGCGGAACGTCAACGAATTGCGATTGGATGGCCCGCGTGTCGCCGAGCACAACCCGCGCAACCGTGACGTTGGCGACTACGATGTCGTAGAGTACGACGAAAAAGAGCCGGAGTGCCGCGCCGGCCCTGAAGGTCTTGAGACGCCGCGGCCAGAATGGAGACGTGAGCATCGGGATGGCAAGGCCGAGCGTCAGCGCCAGCAGAACCTGTCCGCCGCTGACATCTCCTGAAAGAAGAAGCCATAAAACTGCAATTGCGATCGTCACGACAGGTTGCGGTAGAAGCCGCTCGCGCAAGGTCATGGCCGCCGCTCCCTTTCAATGGCCGCCGGATCACCGATAACAGCCGGCACATAGGCATCGCGCGCGATCATCTGCTCAGCAGCTGCGCTCGAATAGGACACAAAGTGCGCGGGCAGGAAACTGACGGCAAGTATCGCGATGGTCATCAGGACGAGCGCGAGCGACAGCCCCGGCGCCGGCTCATAGGGTACCTCCGGCTTTTCCGGCACGCCGGGTGCACCTGGTTCCCAGAAGAATACGCTCGCCACGCGCGCTAGAACCAGCGCCGCCACGAAACCCGACACGATCAGAGCCGTCCATACGAGAACCCAATGGGGGCTCTCCCGGAGGGCCTGCATCATCATGATCTTTCCGATGAATCCCGACAGCGGCGCATCGCCGCGCTGCCGGCCTGCTGCGTCGGCGAACAAGAAGAGAGCGCCGGTCACGAGCGATGTCTGCACCATGTAGTACAATGCCGCTGAAATCGCCGTCGCGCTTGGCTCCGCCGCCGCGAGCAGAAGCGTTCCACCCGATATCAGCACGAGGTTTGCGACGACGAACCCCAGGCTCGTTGCAGCGAGCATCCCTAGACACCCAAGCCCGATCGTGCCGAGCGCCAGCCATGTGAGCCACGGCTGCAAGAGCCCAGCAGTGAACGGCGCCGCCGAGAGCCCGATCGTCACGATGCGATAGATCGCATAGATCCCGACTTTGGTCATGATGACGAACAGCGCGGCAACCGGCAACGTCGCGGACGTGTAGACGTTCGGCAGCCAGAATCCGAGCGGCAAAACGGCGGCCTTCAGAAGAAACACGCTGACGAGAAGTCCGCACATCACCGCGACGGCAGCTTGATCAGCAGGCGCCACCTTTTGCAGCGCCAGGCCGAAGTCAGCCATGTTGAGCGTGCCCAGCAAACCATACAGAAGCCCCAGCGCAATCAGGAACAGCGCCGAGCCGCTCAGGTTCAGGACCACGTAAGTGATACCTGCGCGCGCGCGCCGCAACCCGCCACCGTGCGTCAGAAGCCCGTAAGATGCCAGCAACAGGATCTCGAAGAACACGAACAGATTGAACAGGTCGCCCGTCAGAAAGGCGCCGTTGAGACCCATCAACTGGAATTGCAGGAATGCATGGAAGTGGGGACCGCGCGTATCGGTCCCGGAGGTGGCCGCGAAGAACACAGGAACGGCAAGCGCGGCCGTCAACGCCACCATCAGAGCCGAAAGACGATCGAGAACGAGTACGATGCCATAGGGCGCCGGCCAGTCACCCAATCGATAGACGTGAATGCTGCCATCTCCAGCCGCGATGATCTGGGCACCCGCCGCAGAGACCAGAAAGCCCAGCGCCACCGCCGAGATGGCCTGCTTCGTGCCTGTGCCCGCGTTCGTTGCGAGAAGCAGAACGATGGCGGCAAGCAACGGTATGAGGACCGGGAATACCGGCAGGTGCGCCATCATTTCCGCTCACCCGCGTCCACGTGATCCGTGCCGCTCTCCGCTTTGCCCTTCAGCGCGAGGGCCATCAGATAAGCCGTCATGCCGAAGCCGATAACGATGGCTGTGAGCACGAGCGCCTGCGGCAGCGGATCGGTCTGGTCGGCCAGACCCGGGATCGAAAGAGGCGGCGCACCCGACTTCAGCCGCGCCCCAAAGAAGATGAGCGCGTTGACGGCGTAGGAGAGGAGCGTCAGTCCCAGCACGACTGAAAAGGTAGTCGGCCTCAAAATCAGATAGACGCCGCTTGCGGCCAGCACACCAAGTGCAATGGAGACGAGAGCTTCCATTCTCACGCCCCCTGCTTCGCGGTTTCAACGGTCAAGCCTTCCGCGCGCCTCAAGCTTGCAAGTTCGGTGAGTGCAAGAAGCACCGCCCCGATCACGACCAGAAAAACGCCGAGATCGAACGCCATCGCCGAGGCCAGTTCGAACTTGTCGAGGCCCGGTGGATACACATAGCCGTAGGTCGAAGTCAGGAAAGGATAGCCGAAGACGAAACTTCCCAGGCCCGTCAACGTCGCGATGCCGAGACCTACGCCGAGCAGGCGGACATAGTTGATCCTTAAGCGATCGGAGGCAAAGTCTACGCCACTCGCGACGTATTGAAGAACAATCGCGACAGCCGCCACGAGCCCCGCAATGAAGCCCCCGCCCGGAAGATTGTGCCCGCGCAGAAAAATAAAGACTGAAACGGTCAGAGCGAGAGGCAGCAGCGGCCGCATGAGTTCCGTCAGCATGATGGGATAGCGGTCCGCACTTGCGGGCACGGCCGGCGACTGCGGCACTATTCTTAATCCGGCAAGAAGCGCGCTGAGCCCCAGCGCCGCCATTGCAAGCACAGTGATTTCGCCGAGCGTGTCGTAGCCGCGAAAATCAACAAGAATGACATTGACCACGTTCGTTCCCCCACCACCCGGCTTCGCGTTCGCCATGTGGTAGCCTGCGATCGTGTCATAAGGCCTGGTCAGCATGGCGTAGGCCATGGCTGAAACACCCGCCCCGGCAGCAGTGGCAAGAATTCCATCGCGCCAGCGCCGTGCGCGCGTACTCCGCCGGGAGGCCTCTTCGGGAAGATATCTCAGGCACATCAGCATGAGCACGATTGTCACGACTTCGACCGAAAGCTGCGTCAGCGCCAGATCCGGCGCATGGAATCGCAGAAACGCCACCGCGACCACCGTCCCCGTGACACTCATGAAGATAAGCGCCGTGACGCGGCTATGGCGAAAGATCACCGTTGCGACGGTTGCAAACACCAGCGCCGCGAACGCCGCCGCCGCTGGCCAGTCGACCGGGCTTGACGGCAACGGCCCTGCGAGAACAGAACTCCCGCCGCTCTCTTGCCCGGCCCTGATCCAGGTCCAACCCCCAAGCACAAGCACGAACGTAAAGAACAGCACGAGATTGCGCTGCAGGGATTGAATGTCCACGAATGCGAGAACCTTGCTGGAAAA
>JALOOE010000659.1 GCA_025454565.1 Anaerolineae bacterium | reverse complement strand
GCGAGATCCTCTTTCATTGCCTCGTAGATGTCGGTGGTTGACAGATACTTGAAGCAGTGCTCGGCGCAGCCGCGACATTCGGTGCAGGCGAAGACACGCTGCGCCATCTCGGCGTCGTAGTCGGTCAGGCCGTCCACCAATGCGCGGGCCAGGAAAAAGCGGCCGCGGCCCGTGTACGACTCGAATTTGCCCCAGCGGTAGGCGGGGCATTTCTCGCGCGACGACTGGCCCAGCCAACTCAAGTCGAAGCAGTGCGCGCAGCGGTTGCACTGATAGATGATGTCTTTGATGGCGTCGATCGCCCGCGGCTCACTGCTCATGAACGTTCCTCCCGTTGCCATTACCGTCGTTCAACCCCAAAATACCCGGATTAAGGATGCCATTGGGGTCGAGTGTCTGTTTCAACGCTTTCATCAAGTCGTAGCCGCCACCCAGCTTGGGCATGATGTGTTCGGCCAGCGGCGCCAGGATGCCGCCGGGCGAGCCGTAGCGGCTCCACAGATATTCGGAGTAGTCGGCGCGCATCTTGACGCCGTAGCGCCACGCCTCTGCATCCAGCTCCGGGAAAAGCGTGTCGATCCAGATGAACGCGGCGTTGCGGCTGTAATACACATCGTAGGCCTTGATGCGGATGCCGTGGCGTGCGAACTCCTCGGCGTGCTCCGCCTCATACTCCTTCAGGTAGCGCATCGCATCCTTGACGCGTTGCGTGGGGATGAACGCGGTCGCCTCGGGGCAGGTGTAGGGCCGGTCGCTGTAATAGACCTCGGGCGGGGTGTTGCGCAGCCACGAGTACATGTGATGCACCCAGTAGCGCTCGGTCGCCTTCTCGTCCAGCCGCAGGCCGTTGAAGGCGCTGCAGATGCTGTGCGCCGCCGCGAGGCGTTCCTCGGCGGCGGCCTTCCCGTCGCGGATGACGATGTGCAGGAAGGCCTCCCCCTCCACACCGAGCGGTTTCTGGCCGGCATAGACTTGCACCAGGTGCGTGGGGACGCGGCGGCGTTGGAGCGCCTGGGCCGCGTCCACGGCGGCGTCGAGGCTGTCGAAGCTGTAGAAGGCGAATCGTTCGGTCTCCGGTTTCTGCCGAATCCGATAGGTCACGCGGGTGATGATGCCGTAGACGCCGCACGAGCCGATGAAGAGCCCCGCCAGGTCCGGCCCGTTGGCGTTACGCTCGAACGCCAATCCTGCCGCGGCCCGGTTGGCCGCCGAACCGGTGTAGATGACCTCGCCGCTCGGCAGGACGACCTCCAGCGCCACGACGTTGTCGCCGGTCATGCCGTATTCGGCCAGGCCGTGCGGCACCGAGTTGTAGGCGACCGAGCCGCCGACCGTACAGACGAACATGCCGCCTGAGCCGGGCACGGCGAGCTCCCACCCGCGCTTGTTGAGCTCGACATCGACCGCGTGCCAGATCGCGCCGGTCTGCACCGTGACGATCTGGCTGTCGAAGTCCATCTTCTCGACGGCGTTCATCAGATCGAGGCCCATCAAGATGCACCCTTCGCGGATACCGTGGCCGATGAAGGTGGAGGAACGCCCCCAGATGAAGATGGGGGTCTTGAACTCGTTTGCCGCTGCCACGATCGCGCTCACCTGCTCGGTGGTGCGCGGGCGGGCGATGACGGCGGGGATGCCGCCGGGGGTCGGCCCACAGTCACGCGTGTGGCAGATGCGGTCCACCAGCTTATCGCTGACGTATTCGGCGCCGCAGATGGCGGCGAGACGTTCGGTGAGAGGGTTCAAGTTGGCTCCTTTCACGTTGGACAGAAGTGAACCACGGAGGCACGGAGTGCACGGAGATATGGCTACAATTCGTTGGCGGATTGGGAATTCTCGCTTCGGGCTGGAGGCTTCAGCCGGTCTCTCCGGGTGATGATCAGGACCGGCTGAAGCCTCTGCTCTGAGGCATAATCGTTATCTTCGTCTCCGTGTCCTCGGTGCCTCCGTGGTGAAACTCAGCCCAGCAGCGCGCCGACGAAGCCGGACGCGCCGCGCCAATACTCCTCGACGGGCAAGCCGCGCTTGCCCTCCGCCTGAACCGTGTGCAGGACGAGCGCGCCCTGACCGGTCGCCACTGCGATGCGCTCCGCGGCGCAGAACACCTTTCCCGGCGCCAGATCGCCGCGCCAATCGCGCCACGGCTCGGCGTCGAGGATGCGCAGAGACGTGTCGCCCCACGAAGTGAAGGTTCCCGGCCAGGGGTCGAATGCCCGTATCTGCCGCGCCAGCACCTCGGCCGGCCGCGTCCAATCCAGCCGCCCATGCGACTTCCGCAGCCGGTCGCACCAGATAGCTTGCGTGTGATCCTGGGTCTGCGGCGTGATCCGGCCGGCGAGCCAGGCCTCGATGGTCGCCACATAGAGGTCCGCGCCGAGCACAGCCAGGCGCGCCATCAGATTCGTTGACCACGAAGTGGATCGTGACGCCGGTCTCGCGGTCGCCGGCCAGGATCGCTGCGGGCACGGGGCACGCGCCGCGCCAGCGCGGCAGCAGCGACGGATGGAGGTTGAGCGCGCCGATCGGCGCCAGCTCCAGGATCGTGTCGGGGATGAACTTGCCGTAGGCGGCCACGAGGATCAGATCGGGTCGCAGCGCGCTCACCGCTTGGCGCGCCTCGGCCGTGCTCAGGCTGACAGGTTGGAGGACGGGGACGCCCCACGCCAGCGCGACCTGCTTCATGGGCGGCGGCGTCAGGCGCCGCCCACGGCCCGCGGGCTTGTCCGGCTGGCAGATCAACCCGACGACATCATAGCCCCGGTCGAGCAGCGCCTGCAGCGTCGGCCTGCCGAAGTCCGGGGTGCTCATCAGAATGATGCGCATGGTTCCTCTGGAATCGGGTGCGTTCAGCGCGGCGCGACGCCGCGCCACATCTCCACGCCTTGCCGGTACAACTCCCCCCCGTACCGGGCTGCTTCGTGCCGG
>JALOOE010000658.1 GCA_025454565.1 Anaerolineae bacterium | reverse complement strand
GCGTCAAATCGTCGGTCTCCCTAACCGTATCATTCATTTCTAGAAGGAGCTTCTCTTGAGAACCGATCTCCCCGTCTACATCGTCAATGACGCCATCCCTGATTTCATCGCCTTCTGCCGTGAGCGCGGGCTGAGCCGCTTCATGCTCGTGGCCGATACGAACACCTATCCCGCGCTGGGGCAACGCGCCGAAGCCGCGCTGCGCGATCAGGGCTGGGATGTGCGCACCGCGGTCCTGGCGGGCGATGACGTGATCGCGGACGCGCGCTATATCATGCAGACCATGCTCGCAGCCGACAGCACCCCGCGCACCTACGTCGCGGTCGGTTCCGGCACACTCACGGACATCAGCCGTTTCATCTCGCACCGCTCGGCGCAGAAGTTCATCTCGCTGCCGACGGCGGCCTCGGTGGATGGCTTCACCTCCATCGGCGCGCCGGTCGTGGTAGATGGCGCCAAGATCACCTATCTGACGCACGGGCCGCTGGCCGTCTTCGCCGATCTGCCGACTCTGTGCGCCGCGCCGCGGGCGATGATCGCCTCGGGCTTCGGCGACCTGATCGCCAAGATCACGTCGGTGGCCGACTGGGAGCTGGGGCATCTGCTGTGGGGCGAACCGTACGACGCGATGATCGCCAAACGCTCGCGCGACGCGGCCTGGGCTGCGGTCAACCGGCTGGACAGCCTCGCCAACGCCGAGTGCGATGGGGTCCAAACGCTCATGGAAGGCCTGATCGAGTCCGGTTTTTGTATGCTCGACTTCGGCGAGACGCGGCCGGCCTCCGGCGCGGAGCACCACATTTCGCACATGTGGGAGATGATGCTGCTGCGCGAGGGACGCCATTCGGTGCTGCACGGCGCTAAGGTCGGCGTGGCGGTGATCATCAGCGCGCAACGCTACGATGCGATCAAGGCGATGAGCCGCGCCGAAGCAGACGCCCGGCTGGCGCGAGCCGCCCTGCCCGATCGCGACGCCGAAATTGCCAATATCCGGCAAGCGTTCCCGCACATGGTGGACGAGGTAGCCGGCATTCAAGCGCCATTCCTGGACATATCCGAGGCAGATTTTGCCGCCCTGAAAGCTGCCATCCTGGAAAACTGGGCGGCGATCCAACTGATCGCCGCGACCGTCCCATCGGCGGCCGAGGTGACAGCCTGGCTGCGCCGCATCGACGGCCCGACCACGGCAGCCGAGGTGTCCCTGAGCGATGCGGAGTACGATCTGGGCAAGCGGTACGGCCACTACTATCGCAATCGCTTCTCGAACGCCAAGCTGAGCCGGCTGCTGGGGATCGCATAGACGCGGTGGCAGCTCACGCTTCGGCCAGTCAGCGACCGTAGAAGAAGGGGTCGATGCAAGCTCAAGATGGACCTATCGCGCAGTGGCTGTTGGCGAACGGCGGGCCGATCATCCGCTACCGAGTAGCAACCGAACTGCTGGTGGATCGAGGCGACATTGATCGCGCGCAACTCCGGCGCGATCTCCTGGCCTGCCCTGAAGTCAAGCGGTGGCTGGCGAACCTGGGGCAAGGCCCGATCCACCATAGCTGCGATACGTCGGCCGAGAACAGCCTGGGCAAACTGCTGGAGTACGGCGTGGCCGCCGGGATGGCGGACGTCGATGAAAAAGTCCGGCCGTTCTTCAACCGGTACGGCGACTTCGACGATGCGCTCATCCTGACACCATTCTTGGCCCGTGCCGGCTACAGCCAGCATCTGGTCGTCGCTGAATGGTTCAACCGGCGTATTGAGGCGCTGCATCGCACGGCCTGCCGCAACGAGTTCGCTTTCTACCTGCCGGAAGCGGAGACGACCATGATCCCCAAGACCTGGCGCGGCAAGCCCATCTACTGCGCCGAATTCAACCCGGTCGGCGCCGACTTCCCGCTGCCGACCTGCTTCGATTTCTACACCCTGGCATATTGGCCCAAAGACAATCCTGCGGCGAACCGGATGGCCGGGGATATCGTCCGCTTCATCAGCGACCCGGCTTTCCAGTCCACCGTGGGCGGATCCATCTGGGATCGCGGCCTGAGGCGCTGCTATGCGGCTGGACGAACCTTTCTCGCCTGTGTTGCGCCGGAGCGCCTGGTCCTGTTCCTGGAATTGGGAGCGCGTTTTGCTGCTGCCCGCGCCGCACCGTGGTTCCAGGCGGGACTGGCGCAACTGGCAGGCTATCGGACGCCGGAGGGGAGATATCGGTTTCCATCTGAGCTGCTCAAAGAAACGGCCAACTCGTACTACCTCTACGCGGGCGCGCACATGGGGTTGGGTGAAAACCGCAAGCAGGCACAGGCGCTGGAGATCGAGTCGACCTTCCGCATGATGAAAATCACGAGCCTTTTGCACCAGGATCCAAGGTGAGCTCTTCCTGATGTACAACCATGCCCCGCCCGACTACAAGTGCCCGTTCTGCCGGATCGTGAGCGGCGAATGGGACGAGCGCGATTATAGCACCGAGGCCGATGTGGTGTGCCGCACGGCCACGGTGACGGCCCTGGTCAGCTCGCATCAGTGGCCCGGCAATGAGCCGAACATCATCATCGTGCCGAACGAACACTTCGAGAACATC
>JALOOE010000657.1 GCA_025454565.1 Anaerolineae bacterium | reverse complement strand
AACGGCGCGTGCAACTATCGTGTGCGTAGTCACAGGGGGCATGTGGGCAAACGCGCCGTTATCCACTATGTTATCCACGGAGTTGTCCGGATGGGCTGTGGGTAAGCGACTGCGCCAGTTGAGGTGAAGAAGCCGTCGTGGTGCAACGGATGCGCGTTGGGTCCCCTCATGCCTTTCGGGCACGCAGCCAGAACAGGCCGCCAGGCAAGCTGCCAACGAGGATGACCGCCTGCATCAGCACCGAGACAGCCACTGCGTGGTCGGCGGTCACCCCGGCGAGGCCGTAGAAGAACGGGTAGGCCGCCTGGTTCAAACCCAGCCCGCCGATAGAGATGGGCAGCATCAGTACGAGTGCGATGAGCGGGTTGATGAGCATGATGATGGGCAGCGACATCTGCCCGCCGACCGCCTGCGACAGACACCAGTTGACGAGGGTCGTACACCCGATGCCGAGCAGCGCGATCCCGAAGGCAACCGCCAAAGCGCGATATTGGTAGCGATACGAATTGAATGCCTGGGAGAGTTTCTCCCAGATGGCGGCCAACTGAGGGAACGGCAGCCAGTTGAGCACACGTGAGATGAACCCGCGCAGCCGGCGGCTCAGCAGCACGCTGAATCCCGCGACCAGCACGACCACCGCCATGCCAGCCACCCACTCGACGGCCTGCAAATCGCTCCGGCCGCGGAACGTCACGAGGATGAACGCAGCGACCGCCGCCGTGCTCATGTACGCCAACAGCCCGATGACCCGATCCACGATGACGGATACCGCGGCATCGGCGGTGCGATCGGTGTAGCGCGCCAGCTCGTAGCCGCGCATCACGTCGCCGCCGACGTTGGCAGGCAGGAAGTTGTTGAAGAAAAAGCCGACGAACTGAAATTCCAGCAGCGGCCCGAAGGGGATGAACACCTGTTGGGCGCGCAGCAACACCTGCCATTTGGCGGCGTTGACGGTGATCGCCAGCTCATAGAGCGCGAACGCGGCCAGCACGAACCAGGGATTCGCCGAAGCCAGTAGCGCGCCGACCGCGGCTGTATTCACCCGGCTGAAGACGATGAGGATCAGGACGATGCTGACGACGATCTTGAGGAGGGTAGTGAGTTTGTTACGCACGAAGATTGCCCGCGATGGTTGAAAGTGAAAGGTTCAAGGTTGAAGGCGCGTCAGTCGTTCGACCTTCAACCTTGAACTTTCACTCATCCTTCGACTTTCAGCTTGGAGTTCGCGCTCGCCAGCGCGGTCGGTCGCAGATCATCCTGCTTTTCGATCTGGCTGCGCTCTTCGCCCACATTGGCTTTCTGCGACCACGCAATGTCCCAGACGACGTGGCGATCCTTTTTCACGGCGTAATCATACCAGCCGAGGATGCGCGAGTAGGTCTCCAAAAAGGCGAGCAGGAACAATGCCCATACCAGCCGGATCGCGCCCCAAATCTCTTTCAGGGCGATCTTTGCCACACGGCCGTTTTGCATGCTGGACACTGCGTAGCCGTACTTCGACTTGAGGTAGAGGTGTCCGGCGTGGTTGCGCCGCCGCTGGGTGACGAAGTCGTGGATCGTGTCCGGCCCGGTGTTGTAGACGACGGCATCGGGCGCGTAGCGCACGGTCATGCCGCGCTGGACGACGAACGCCTCGACAAACGCTTCGTCCATCGCCACGTCGGGCGGGATGCGGTCGATCACCTTGCGGAACGCGATCATCTCGCCCAGCCGCGGGATCTCGAGGCACAATTGATGCTCCAGCCGCAGCCGCAAATGCGTGAACAGACCGATCAGATGATCGGGCGTGTTGACGGGGATCTTGTGCGCGCCGACCATGCCGACGGTCGGATCGGCGAACATGCGCACCATGTGTTCCACCGAGTTCTCGGCCGGCAATGTATCGCCGCTCTCCAGCACGCAGATCTGCTCTCGTGCGCTCGCCAGGAAGAGATTGATGGCCGCGGTCTTGCCTTCGCGTTTGGGCTGGACGATGAGTTTGAGCGCAGGATTTTCGGCCGCGTATTGCTCGATGATCGGGACGGTGTGATCTGTGCAGCCGCTGGCGACGACGATAATCTCCGTGATCTCGGTGTCATGCAGATGTTGGTTGAGCAGCGCATCCAGCAGCGGGCCGATGTTGGTCTCTTCGTTGTATGCTGTAACGCCCACGCTGCAGCGCAGCTTTGGCTTCTGATGCTCCAAACATGCCTCCTGACCTGCTCACGCTGTTGGCTGGATCAGCGCGGCGGTCTGCGAGGGGATTATACCACGGTTGAGTGATAGACTCGCAAACTGAAAGATTCGTTCCGCCAGCGAGCAGGCGCAATCTCCCGTGCTCCCCTTCACCCGCTCAGCCGCTCACCCTTCACCGCCCCGTCCGCGCTCCCGCATCCAGGTGCAACTCCAACGGCGCTTTCTCGCTGGTGGCGAGCCGTTTCAGGGTGTCGATCACCGGCTGGCGCCAATCGATCGCCGTGAAGTAGGCGTTGGGGGCCTGCTTATCGAATTTATACCGGTCGCCGCCGACCGCCATGAAGTCATTGATCAGCACATGATACGTCTTTTGCGGATCGACCGGCGTGCCGTCGGCCA
>JALOOE010000656.1 GCA_025454565.1 Anaerolineae bacterium | reverse complement strand
GCGCCCATCATGAATGAGAGCATGGTGTTTTCGGGCGCGTGCCCTTTGGCCCCGCGATGGCCGACCCGCAGCAGTGGCGCGCCCGGCGCGCGCAGCAATGAGAGATTCATTGACTACTCCAGGGAATGCTGTGCGATACGTGATGGTGATACGTGACGAGTGATTCGTGAGATTTTAGAACGCGCATTGCTCCCACGTTTGACGTTTCACGTTTCACGTAAACTTCTCCACCCGAAACCGATACATCCTCACCGGCTCGTGCGGGCCGATGCCGGCCTTCTGGCGCGCGATGCTCACCTGCGTCTCCACATCGTCCACCCCCTCGATATTGGGCAACAGCAGCCCGCGCCGACCGCTGCGCTGGACGATGACGCCGTAATGCTTCGGATCGAGCTGCGCCGTGGAGTCGATGGGCTCGGGCGGATGAAGCACGCTGACATCGATCTCCAGGTCGTCCAACTCGCTCGCGGCCACCGGCTGGAAGCGCCAATCGCGCGTGGCTGCCGAGATCGCGTTGTTGATGACCTCTTGCGTCAGGGTCGGTTCGGTGGGGCCGATCGTGCCGATGCAGCCGCGTAGCTCATGCGTGCTCACGGTATGCAGCGTGACGAACACGCCGGCTGGTTCGCCTTCGATTGGCGCAGGCGCCTGGCGTGGGTCAAGCTGGCGATGTTCTCGCACGAACGCCTCGATCGCGGCGCGCGCGAGCTGAACCAGTTCAACCTTCTCCCTTCAACCCTTCAACGCCCACCAACTCCGGCTCGCCCCACACCGCCCATGCGAATTGGTGACTGCCGAGCGCGTCGGTGGCGAAGGTCAGGCGTAGGACGTTGCCCGCCTGGAACGGCAGGGCGATCTCGAACGGCTGCCATGCGGCGGGCCAGGCGGCGCGACTCCACACCTGCCAGCCATCGACCCGGACGCGAAATGCCACCAGTTGGTCGGCGGCCTGCGCACCTTCCCGCACGCCGATCGCGAAGCGCAGGCGCAGGTCGCGCAGCCCGGCCGGTACGGCGACATGATATTCGACTGTCGCTTCGCCGGCCACTGGCGGATGCATCCACAGCGCCGGACGAGATGCGTCACCCACGACCGTCTCGGCAATCTTGATCTCCATGCCTCCTGCGCCGCGGCTGGCGCGTACCTCGGCATCGGCGAAGTGCTCCAGGAAGTTGAAGCGCCAGGGGCGTTCGGTCTCGCCGGCCGCATCTGCTCCCGCCAGGTTGCGCTGCGCACGCCACCGCAGGAAGGCGACGAATTCGCGCACATGCTCGCGGTCAGCGGGCGAAAGGGCTGCCAGGGCTTGTTGGAGTTCGTCTTGCGTGTCCATGGTCAATACGTCAATCCGACCGCGGCCCGGAGATACTGGTCGCCGGTCAAATGCTTCAGCATGAAATCGGCCACATCGGCGCGCGAGATGCTGGGGCGCCCTACTTTCTCTTTCGACGCGCTATCGAGGACACGATACACACCGGTGGCCGGCCCATCGGTCAGCCCGCCCGGCCGCGTGATGATCCAGTCGGACCCGCTCGCCATGATGATCTGCTCCTGGGCGTTCTTCTCCTCGATCGCCTGGCGGAGAAAGCCTTTGACGATCAAAGTCTGCGAGATCCAGCTCATCTGGTTGATGCTGTCGCCAGCCCCGAACGAGCTGACCCAAAGCGATCGGCGGATGCCGTGCTCTGCCATCGCGTCGAGGATGTTGCGTGTAATTGCGGGCAGCATAGGCGCCCCGCCACGCGTGCCCAGCGCCGAGATCACCACAGCGTGGCCGGGCACGACCTTGCGCACGGCATCCTTGTCCTGCCCATCGCCCTGCACGACCGCCAGGTTTGCGTGCTGTAGCGCCAACGCCGTGGGCTGACGCACGAATGCGGTCACCTGATGGCCCTGCGCCAGCGCCTGCTCGACGGTTTGGCGGCCGGTGCCGCCGGTCGCTCCGAATACCAATAGCTTCATTCGCACTCCTTCCGTAGCGCCTTTGGCGCTGCTTCGAACAGGCCCGAGGCTTTGGTGATGGACAGCGAGCCTTTCTCCGCCAGCTCATTCTCCACGAAACGGGCGTAAGCAGCAAGCTTGTCCGCTGCCAACGCAGCTTCAGACGCGGGGATGCTGGAAAGAACGTAGGCCATCAGCGGCCCGGCTTCGGTCACGCGCAAAGCATCCTCGTATCTGTGCAGTGTGATCGGCTGAAACCACGGGGCCAGCTTCGCCGCGCCCGTTTCCAGCCCGAAGCGCCCGGCGACCATCTCATTGAGCCCGATGCCGTCAAGTGGAGCCATTCCGTACTCGCGCGCCCACGCATCGAGTTCGCACATGTGCTCGCGGCCGATCGTCGAGGCGTAGAGACGGCCGCCCGGCCGTAGCACGCGGTGAATCTCCGCCAGCGCCTTGTCCAGGTCTGGCACATGATAGAGCATGTGGTTGGCGATCACCGTGTCGAAGCTATCGTCGTCGACCGGGATGCGCTGCGCGTCCACCACCTCGAATCGGAACCGGCCGGCCGCAGCGCCGAGGGTGCGCTGCGCTTCGGCTATCATGCCGGGGGAAAAATCGGTGAGGGTGACCCGCCAGTCGGCGGGTACGCGGCTCAAATTCTGCGCCCAGAGTCCGGCCGGGCCGCAGCCTAACTCGAGCACATCCGGGCCGGCCGCTGCGCCGATGATGTCGAACAGCCAGCGCGTCCAGCCGTAGGGGTTGATGCTGAAGCGCCGGTGGATCTCGATGCGCGCGTTGAGGTTCGACGCGTCGCGGTATTGGTCTTTGATCAGATAGTTAGGGTCGTTGTGTTGGTGCATCGGATCAGTCCTGGACCGGCGTGATCCTGAGCAGCGCCACGTCGTGCTTGTCGACGCGGGTCGAGAATTCGCGCGTGAACACGCCCAGGTCGGCATGCGACCAGAGGTCCCGTACGCGACAGGGCCGGCGGTCGTGCAGGCCGATCGACTCCCATGCGACCGTCGCCAGCCGGCCCTGCCGTTCGCCCAGGTTGAACAGCCCCACGGCGATCGAGCCATCTTCCAACGGCTTGGCCCACGCGCTGACGACCTCCCGGCTGTGCGCCACCTGCCCCACGTGGTAACCCTGGCGGCCCAGCGGGTCCTGGTTGATCGCGATGGCTTCTCGGTTGAGCAGGATATCACGCGTGGCCTGGTTCATCGTACGCACGTCGCAGCCGATCATCAGCGGCGAGGCCAGCAGACACCAGAGGCTGAAGTGGCTGCGATATTCGGCGTCGGTGCAGCCGCCGTGCGCCACATTGCCCTTGCCGTACATGCCGACCACGAGCATGTC
>JALOOE010000655.1 GCA_025454565.1 Anaerolineae bacterium | reverse complement strand
GATTCGGCAACCCGGAATCACGAGCGCCGATCGTAGACACCGCGCCAGTTGTTCAAGCGGATACGCAGCACATCGCGCACCATGCGATAAGTATCCTGGAACGGCTTGACCCGGCTGTCGCCATCGAAATACCAGTCGATCGGTACATCGATCACCTTGTAGCCGCGGCGCAAGGCGATGAAGAGCGCCTCGACATCGAACGCCCAGCCGGTCATGGTTTGAGTAGCGAACACGTCTCTGGCGACATCACGCCGGAAGCTCTTGAAGCCGCACTGAGTGTCCTGGAAGCCCGGAATTGCCATCAAGCGCACGATGAGGTTGAAGATGCGGCCCATCAGGTGGCGGTAGGCCGGCTCACCATAGCGATGCGCACCCGGTCCTTCGCGCGAGGCGATGGCGACATCGTAATCGCTGCATGACGGCGGTATGAACTTCCGCACCTCCTCGATGGGCATCGAGAGATCCGAATCGCAGATGAACAGGTAACAACCCTCCCCCGCCATCATGCCGGCCTTCACTGCTGCGCCCTTGCCCTTTTCGCTATGCAGCACTCGGATGAACGGATAGCGCATCGCATACTCTTCGGCGATTTCGGTCGTGCGGTCGCGGCTGCCGTTCTCGACGATGAGCACATCCATCGGCTCTGGCTGCTGCTGCATGAAGGCGACGATCTTCTCCAACGACCTCGGCAAGCGGCGCTCTTCGTTGTACGCCGGGATGATGAGGGTGAGAAGGGGTCCCGATTGTTGTTCTGACATACGCTTGCTCAAATGTGACACGTGATGCGTGACACGTGATGCGTGAGTTGCTTTTCTTCACGTATCACGCAGTACGTATCACGTATGTTTTCGGTTGACCATGACTCTTTAGAACAGAACCATTACCATCATTGCGGCGCTACCCGCGCCCGCCGCCGTCGCCAGAAAATTGACCCCGTCGTTATCCAGCCAACGCCAGCCGCGCTGCAAGCGCGCCGGCTGGCCGCAGCGATGGGTGGCCTGCTCGGTTTCCTTGTTGCACTTATCGCAGTAGTACGCGGCCTGCAGCGTCGCGCCCAACAGACTATCGAATGCTGACCCCACAAGCCCGCTGATCGCGGCGACGGGTATGAGCACCCAATCTTGCGGTAGCCAGCTCCCAAGCGTGACCCGCGCCGCTCCCTGCACCAGCAAAAAAGCACTCAGACCGATGAATGCCGCGCCGGCAAGCGCAGCCGACAGTCCCTGCCACGTCACCCCGCCCGATGTGCCGACCGGCACGACTTGGCCGGTGGTGATGAGACGCGGCGGCTGTTTGGCCAATACGCCAAGCTCAGTGGCCCACGTGTCGGCATTGGCGGCTGCCAGCGCACCGTAAAACGCCAGCGCAAGCAGCGGAAAGATCGGCGCCGTCCGGCCTACGAGGCCCGCAACCACGGCGATCAGTGCGGCCAGCCCGCCATTCGCGAGGGTCTGTGCCAGGTCGCGCCGGCTGTCCTTGGCGAACTGCTCCCTCAGGGGCGCTTTGCGGCTCTCGCCATAATGCGACAACAGACTGGAACTGACGAAAAAGACAACCAGCGTGCCGCCCCAGACCCAGCCGCCGAAGCCAAAGATGCTCGTCCCGATCAACATCGCTCCGGCGACGCCGCTACGAGATAGCGCTCCGCGGCGATAGGCCAGCAGACCGATCGCGGCGCTGAGGATCAGACCGAGTGCCAGCCGGGGAATGATGTGCTCTACCGTGATGATCTTACCGGTGCGATCATCGAATCAAGCCCAACAGCGCCAACGCTGCGATGGCCTGGACGACAACCGCACTGCCCCACAACAGATAGGCCGCGCCAAGCTGGTATCGCCGATAAAGCCAAATACCGGCGATCAGATTGACCAGCCAGACAACCGTGCCGATGAACGGCAAGACGAAAAGCCCCGATTTGGCGTCAATGCGGTCGGGGATGCCATTCACGTCGAAATGCAAGGGAACATCCGCCGGCAGGCTCGGATAGCGGAAGGCCAGGATGCCGAACATCAACAACACACCGGCCAACCCGGCCACGATCAACACCTGGGCGATCCGATCGCGCCACAGCCGCCACGTCCACAGCGGTGGCCGCTGCAACTCCGCGCGCAGGGGTCGTGCGATGCCGAGCGCATAACGAGACTGCATGGCCGCCAAAAACTTCGCCGGATCGGCCGGAGAGATGCCGTAGCTCTCGCCCTCCGTGACCAAAATCATCTGCTCAGTCAGCGGTCGCGTCGCGTACGAATTCACCACGCCCACATTCGCGCCCCACAGCCGCCGCCGCTCAGTGTACGGCCAATGCCACACCCGCAGTCGATCCAAACCGACCGCGACATCACCGCGCTGGACTCGGCGTATCGCGGCCATCGGGATGATCTGGCGCGTGACACCCCACACCAGCGTGACGCCATCTCGGTCGACCCAATATTCCAGCGTGAATGCGCCCACCGTGCGATACCCCAGGTCAGCAGGCTGCCCAGCACCCACAGCGCCAGCAGGAAGCTCAGACCGTCCACCGGCCGCGTCGCGATGGCGCGCACCAGCAGCAGATCCAGGAGCAGCAGCCCCAGGATCAGCAGCAGCGCATACCAGCGGTCAGAGCGCGAAAGCGGCTTGAAGGTCATGCGGGAAAAGCCGTTCTGATAAATCGGCGTCAACAGGTCCATGTAACGCGGCTCATTGCCGCGCACGAGGCGGAAATACAGCTCGCTGATGCGACGCGTGATTGGACCAACACCACCGTTGCCCAACGGAATCTGATCGACCGAGCCGATGGGCGTGATCTCGACGCCGGTACCGCAGAAGAACGCCTCGTCGGCGATGTAGACTTCCGAGCGGTCGATTTGCCGTTCCACCGTCTCCACGCCAAATTCGGTCTTCGCCAGGTCGATGATCAATTGGCGCGTGATGCCTTCCAGGATGTTCGCCGACACCGGCGGGGTGATCAGCTTGCCGCCGCGGACGATGAAGAAATTCTCCGCGCTGCCTTCCGAAATA
>JALOOE010000654.1 GCA_025454565.1 Anaerolineae bacterium | reverse complement strand
CAGTCAACTCCTGGTTGCGATGCGTTGACGGGCCAGCTCGACATATTGTGCCTGAAGCTCGATCCCAATGTACTGACGCTCATGCTGGACGGCAGCTATGGCAGTTGTTCCACTTCCCATGAAGCAGTCCAAGATAACATCGCCAGGATCGGTCAATAGGTGCACCACGCGCGTAGGCAACTCCACCGGAAATTTCGCTTCGTGATCGTCATTAGCTCGCACCGAAGGAAAGGTCCAAACCGCTAATGAACCCCAAGCGGCCCATTCTTCGGCGGAGAGTCTCTGCCGGTCATACTTCGTGATACCAGGTTTCCAGAAGAAATAGAGGTACTCAAACTGATCCACGGACTTATATGACAAGCTATGCCAACGCGAGTTTTCCCAGGCAGCGTCTTTTACCCAGATTCTACGATCGTATGTGTAGAAGCCGGCATCCAGCGCCCATTGTTCCACAAGACCCCCGACGATCTTGACCCTGGATTGCGGCTCATGCTTGCCACCGCGAATGTTGTTGCCATTAAGCCGCCGGTCGATGGTCTGCTCGCTACAACCAAGCAGTGCAGCGATCTGATAACGGCTAGCCGTGGGATTCTCGGTTTGGGCGCGAAGCACATCTTCCCTAGTTACCTGCGATCGCCGCCTGTGCACGGCCTCTGCCTGGATTTTCGGCATCGCTGGGTCTTTGAAGACAAGAATATCAGCAATATTCACGACCAGAAATCCGCCTGGTCGGATGATAGGGAAATGACGCTGAATGACAGTGGCAAGTAGGCTCTGCCAGTCATCGAAAGTAAGGCCAGCCTCATATTCTTTTCCGACGAAGTAAGGGGGAGACCAGATGCTTAAGGCAATACTGTTGGGTTCGATCTGGGTGAGAAGCTCTCGGGCATCACCCTCATAGATCTGATTTGGTTTGAGATAGCCGGCTGCGCCATTGCCGCCAGGATAGAGCGCACGAAACCTCGCCTGCAGATCCTTGGGCAACCGCTCGATGTTGAAGTCGGATTGGCCACCCCTGACTCTGAACGGCGTTGCATCGCTCTCGGTGTCAGAACAAGGAAATCCAGTGTACAGCGCCATTTGGTCCTTCATGACGTCAGACATAGGGCGTGTCAAGAATCAAGTTCCCGTTCTGGCTCGGTCGGAGACCGGCCAGAGCAGGAAGTTATACTTTGACAAGCCCACAGACAGCTCACAACAATAGTGGTTCCGGTAGGTGAATTATACCATGCGCGCCGAACTTGTGTCCACCAAATCGCGAATCATATCCAGCGACACCCGATCATCCTCTGTACAGAAGCGTCCAACTTCCGCGAACCCGTGCTTCCGATAGAAGGCGATGGCCGCATGATTCTCAGCGTAGACCCCGCCCCACAAGAAGACCCGCTGCCTGCCGAAATGGCGCGCGATGTCGAACGTTGCGGGCATCAGCGCCGAGCCGAGGCCGCGGCCCTGCCAGTCATCGCGCACGCAGGGGCCGAAGCGGCAATCGCGCGTCTCGTCGAGCGTTACGCCATACAACCCATATCGGAAGTGATCGCCCGGCGGGATGCCGAAGCTGAACTCAAACAGCGCCAGCAGGCCTTCCGCCGGCCGCTGCAGATCGACCGCCACCATTCGCAGCTTGTCGTAGCGTCCGATCGCCGCACAGAGCGCTTCGGCTCCGGCGCGATCATAGCTGTCTCGATACCACCACGCGCGCGTGGCCGGCGACAGTGATTCCAGGAACGCGGTCAGATCATCCACATCTTCGGCGACGAGTGGCCGATAGCGCACCAGGGTGGCGTCTCGCAGCGGGGTGCGATTGCGCACGTCATACCACAGGGTGTGTGGCTCGAGGGCAATCTCGGCCAGAGTCAATGTGTGACACATGGACGCCCACCGAGCATCAGGCCACTTGCTCCGCCGCGCGTTCGGCGGCACGATAGATATCGCGCAGCGCCGCACCCGTCTCCTCCGCCAGCCGCCGGCAATCGTCATACTCCGGCGCGGCCCGCCGCATGCCGTCGCCCAGCGTCGCGATCTTGATGCGCACGTTGCCGTAGGGCGTCGTCACGGTGCGAAACTCGCGCGGCAGCGACATGCGCCCCATGATCTGCTGGCGCACACCCAGGGTGCTCGTCTCCCGCAGCAGAATATCGGTTAACGGCCCGCTGTCGCCCGGCCGGCAGATCACGCGCAGCAGCGTGCCGGGCCGGTTCTTCTTCATCTGGATCGGCATCAGGAAAACATCCAGCGCGCCGGCTTTGAAGAGACGGGCCATCACATGATCGTAGATTTGTGGGTTCAGGTCGTCGATGTTGGTTTCCAGTACGACGACCGACTCGACGCCGAGGCCGGCCGGCGCGGCCTGGTCGCCGAGCAGTAGCCGCACCACGTTTGGCACCGGCAGATCGCGGCCGCCCGCGCCGTAGCCGACCGCGCTCAGGGTCATCGGCGGAATCGGGCCGAACCCGACCGCCAGCGAGGAGAGCAGCGCCGCGCCGGTGGGCGTCACCAACTCCTTCTCGATGTCGCTGCCAACGATGGGCACACCCTTGAGCAGCGCCACCGTCGCCGGCGCGGGCAGCGGGATCTGACC
>JALOOE010000653.1 GCA_025454565.1 Anaerolineae bacterium | reverse complement strand
CGCCAGCAGCAGCGCCGCGCCGGGCGACGCGGCGGGCGCCACCACGACCCACCGCTTGTCGCCGCCGAGCGGCGTGTCCTCGACCAGCGTGAAGCGCAGGGCGTCCGTGAAGAAGGCGATGGCCTCGTCGTAGTCGCGGACGACGAGGCTGAGCGCTGCGATCGAATGGGCCATAGACACCTTTCCCGTTTGCACCCGCGTCAATCGTCCGGTTCCGAGTACTCCGTCTCTTCGGGCGCGTCCGTGGCGCTCTCGAACGCAAGCCGATAGCCGTCCGGGTCGGACAGCGACGTGACCCACATCCCGTTGCCGACGAAGGGCTTCGCGGCGGGAATCCCGCGCGCGGTGAGCTCGCGGTAGATCGCCAGCGCGTCATCGCAGATGAAGTAGATCGAGACCCCTTCGCCCACCTTGCCTTCGGGCGTCCACGAATCGTGTCCCGCCGTGGGGAACTCCTGCAGCATCAGGGCTGCCCCCCCGCGCTGCAGCCAGCACCAGCGGAGCTTGCCCTCGCCGATCTCCGGGTCAATCCATTGCCTGGTCATCTCGAAGCCGAGACCATCGACATAATAATGGGCCGATGCTTCGATGTTCGAGACGGCGAAAAACGGCACGGCTTGCTTGACGTTCGACCCGGTCTTTGTCGTGAGGCTCATCGTTTGCTCTCCTACATCATCCAAACAAATCGCGTCTGAGCCGCGCGCCGGGTTGCGGCGGTGGATTGCCTTGCTGAAACGTCTCGAAGCCGAACATGCGGCGTGTGACGAAAGCGGGCAGCCAGCGGAACGCCTCGCCCGGCCCGCCCTGGCTGCGGTGGCAGGCCGAGGCGCGCTGCTTGACAGCGTAGTAGGCACGCACGTCGATGCGGGCGTGCACCGGCGTCTCCCAGCGCATCATCTGCGTCAGATCGATGTCGCCGTTGCGGCCGAACTGCCGCGGATCGCGGCCGAACAGCGGCATCAGCCGGACCACCACTTTGAGCAAGCCCATGCTGAACGCGGTGAAGTAGAGACGTTCGGGCTGATGTGGCGGGCCGGCCTCCGGGAAACGCGCCGGATCGGCCGCCGCGGCGAACGCGGCGACGGTCGCCTGGTGTAGCTTGATGTGATCCGGGTGGCCGTAGCCGCCGAACTGGTTATCGCAGATCACCACTTGCGGCCGGTGTTTGCGGATCGACGCAACGATTTGCGCGATCACCTGTTCGAGCGAGGCCTGCACGAGGCAGTCGGGGTGCTGGTTGTCGGGCGTGCCGGCCATGCCGCTGTCGCGATAGCCGAGCCAGTCGATGCCGCGCAAACCGAGTTCCTGCGCGGCGCAGCACAGCTCGGCGGCGCGCACCTGGCCTGGTCCCGCATATCCGGTCAGCAGGTCGGCTTCCACGCTGCCGGCCGCGCCGTCGGTGCCGCACACGAGCCAGACGTCGACCGCCTCGCGCGCGTACTTCGCCAGCGTGCCGCCCGGGCCGAACGATTCATCGTCGGGGTGGGCGAAAACAGCGAGCAATGCCTGGTTCATTAGGATAAAATCCGTTTGACAAAAATCATACGCTCGATTATAGTGCCATTGCATTTCACAAAACCGCTAGTGTGGGCGGCGATCTCCATGCAGGAGGGTAGTGTATGCTCTGATCCCACGAATGGCTCCCTCACAGTGTCAGAGTCGGCATTCGCTCTGACTAGGCGCTGCGCCGTGCAGCGCGTCCTTCGCTCGTCTTGTCCATATCAATCAAAATAGGAGATTTCTCACATGACTGCCGCAGTTACTCAGACCAAGTCGCCCGTCCCGTGGTGGCTCATCCTCATCGAAGGCATCGCGGTGCTGGTCCTTGGCGCGCTTTTGTTGACTTCGCCGGCCGCCACAGCGGTCATCATGACGACCTTCTTGGGCGCGTACTTCCTCGTGTCCGGCATTTTCAACATCGTCGCCGTCTTCACCAACAAGCAGCGCAGATGGTACTGGTCGCTGCTCATCGGCATCCTGGGGATCATCGCGGGCCTGCTCGTGCTCCAGCACCCCATCTGGTCGACGGTGGTTGTCGGCGGGACGCTGACGATCATGATCGGCGTTTGGGCGCTGATGATGGGCGTCCTTTACCTCATCAAGGGGTTCCAGGGCGAAGGCGTCTGGTCGATCATCCTGGGCATCGTCGACATCATCATCGGCCTTTGGCTGCTGACCAATATCGGCAAGGCCACGCTGTCTCTGCCGTGGGCGATCGGGTTCCTGGCGGTCATCGGCGGCATCGCGCTGATCATCCTGGCCTTCAAGAACAGGTAGGCTTCGGCTCACCGGTAACGCGGGGTTGCACGGCTGATCGCATTGCGCCCACTGATACCACAGGCTGGACAATAACGCAAACCATCGAGTCAGTGACTCGTCGGGTCGGGTGACCCAAAGAGGAACGGCAGGGGGAATGGCTCCCCCTGCCGTTCCTCTTTTCTGCGCCCCGTGGCCCCTGCGGGTTGGCAACTCAGGTGGAGGCAGAGGCGCCGACTCCGCCTGAGTTGCATTCGAGCATCTTACTTCGCTGCCGGCGCAGGCAGCGGCACGGGAGCCGGCGCAGGCACGGCGGCATAGACCAT
>JALOOE010000652.1 GCA_025454565.1 Anaerolineae bacterium | reverse complement strand
GCGCCGGGGCTCGTTGACGTTATGCAGGATGGGGTCGCTCGATCTGCGTCGCTCGGCGTGGGGCAGCACGGCGCCGGGCCGTTCGACCGGTTCGTGCAGTTGTTGGGGATGCCCGCCGCCATGATTGCGCTGCTGAGGGAACCGGATGTCAGCGCAGACGTCATGAATGGTATCGCCGGGTATCATGTCGGCATCGCGCGCGGTTATCTGGCTGCGGGCGTCGAGGCGGGGTGGCTGGCCGACGATTACGCAGGGGATGGCGGGCCGCTGATCAGCCCTGCGCTCTGGCGGAAACTGGTGTTGCCGGCCATCGCGCGGGTCATCGCCGTGTATCGGGAGGCCGGCGCACCCGTCTTCTTCCACACCTGCGGGCGGGCTGAGGCATTCATCCCCGACCTGCTTGATGCCGGGGTCACGGCGTTCAACCTGCAAAGCGACCAGTGCGATCTGGCTCGCCTCAGGACGCACTTCGGCCGGCGGATCACCTTCTACGGCGGTATGCCGAGCGATCTCATGCTGCGCGGCTCGCCCGATCAGGTGCGCGAGACCGCGCGGCACGCGATGCGGTCGTTGGGCGGCGAGGGCGGCCTGATCCTGGCGCCCGATCAGCCGCTCGCCTTCCCGCCCGTGAACGTGGCGGCGCTGGACGGGATGGCGCGGCAAGAGGGAGCGTATCCGTTAGGTGGAACGTAACTTCTGAGGTCTATCATGTGATTGGACACAGTTCGAACAGGCCAGCAAGCGGTTCAACGCGTTCATAACGTTTCACGTTTCACTCGTCACGTAGCACTCGTCATTCAGGGAGTTCTTATGTCCGAAATTCGACGCGACCCCGTCATCGGTCGCTGGGTTATCATCGCTCCGGAACGGGCGGCGCGGCCCGATCCGAACCTGTGGCGGCAAGTTGAACGCCAGCCAGCGCCTTGCGTCTTCTGTTCCGGCCAGGAGGCGCTCGATCCGACTGAGATCAGCGCGATCCGCACGCCCGGCACGGTACCCAACTCGCCCGGCTGGCAGGTGCGCGTGCTGCCGAACAAATATCCCGTACTGCGTATCGAGGGCAAGCTGTCGCGCGAGGGCGTAGGGATGTTCGATGTGATGAGCGGCGTCGGCGCGCACGAGGTGATCGTCGAGACGCCAGAGCACAGCATCGAGCTTGCCGACCTCCCCGAGGCGCACATCGCCGGCGTGGCCCGCACCTATCGCGAACGCATGCGCGATCTCGGCGGCGACGACCGGTTCAAGTATGTCCTGATCTTCAAGAATCAGGGCTACCTGGCGGGCGCCAGTATCTCGCATCCGCACTCGCAGCTCATCGCCACCCCGGTCACACCCACGCGAGTCAAAGAGGAGTTGGCCGGGGCTGCCAAGTATTACGACTTCAAGCGGCGTTGCGTCTTCTGCGACATCATCAGGCAAGAAACGCTATTGACACGGGAGCGCCTGGTCTTTGAGAACGACGCGTTTGCGGTCATCTCACCCTTTGCCGCGCGCGTGCCCTACGAGACCTGGATCGTCCCGAAAAGCCATAATTGCGACTTCACGTCGATCCGCGACGCGGATTGCGGCGACCTGGCCCAGGCCTTGAAGCACATCCTGCTGCGGCTGCGCACGCTGCTCCAGGATCCGCCGCTCAACTACCTGATTCACACCGCGCCGTTCCGGCGGCCTCGTCCCGGCTATTGGGCGACCATCCAGAATGACTACCACTGGCATCTGGAAGTGATCCCGCGGATCACACGCGCCGCGGGTTTCGAGGAAGGCTCCGGCTTCTACATCAATCCTGTGTCGCCGGAGGATGCCGCGGAACTGTTGCGCAAGGTGCAGGCGGAGCCGGTTGAGGATGATACACCAGCGTTGGGGCCGCAGAACGGCTCGGCTGAGCCGATAGAGGATCAGGCGTAGAAGACCGGCGATGCCGGCTAAGACAGCCAGACGGTCGTGTAGCGCACCCCTCACGGCTCGATAGCCGCGACCGATTCCAAGATACGGCCGGGGCGATACGGAAAGCGCTCTACCTCCTCGCGCCGCGTGACTCCGCTGAGCACCAGGATCGTCTCCAGTCCACTCTGGACGCCGGCAATGACGTCGGTGTCCATGCGGTCGCCTACCATCACCGTGTTCTCCGAGTGCGCGCCGATGTGCTTCAGCGCCATCCGCATCATCAACGGGTTAGGCTTGCCCACGAAGAAGGCGTTGACGCCGCTCGCCTTTTCGATGAGCGCAGCGACCGCACCGCAGGCCGGCACCGTGCCGCCATCTCCCGGCCCATTCGGATCCGGGTTGGTCGCGATGAAGCGCGCACCGGTTTCGATGAGCCGGACGGCCTGCGTGAATACCTCCAGAGTGTAGTTCGGCGCTTCACCCAACACCACATAATCCGGCTGCCGGTCGGTGATGATATAGCCCGCGCCATGGATCGCTGACGTGAGGCCGCTGTCGCCGATCACGAACGCGGTGCCGTTCGGCCGCTGCGCCTGCAGGAAGCGCGCCGTTGCCATCGCCGAGGTGAAAATGGTCTCGGGGGACACGTCGAGGCCGATCCCTTGCAGGCGGTGCGCAAGATCGCCCGGCGTGAAGCG
>JALOOE010000651.1 GCA_025454565.1 Anaerolineae bacterium | reverse complement strand
CGCATTTCCGGCGTGGCGCCCAGCGCGTTGAACGAATAGGAGCCGCGTGCGAACGGGTCGGCGCTCCAACGCGTGATCTGCCAGGCTTCCGGCTGCGGGATTGCGGCGCCGAAGATCGTCCGCAGCGTTTGCATGGCGCTGGCGACGATGGCAGTGTCGTCCTGGGTTTCAATCGCGCAGCCCACGTCCGCCGCGTTGAAGCCAAGCAGGATCGGCTTGCCGGTAGGCCGGGCAAAGCTGACCCATTCGACCCATTGCCCTCCCTGTTGGGGAATGTACTCCATCCAATCATACTCCGCCGGCCAGAACACCTCAGCAAAACGCAGGTAGCACTTGTTGAGCACGCCCATGCGCAGCGCCGCGAGCGCCCGTTGTTTGCGCTGGGGCAGGGCCGGCGAGAACGCGATGGCGTTGCTCTGCAAGACGCCCAGGGGCAACGTGATCACCGCACGATCGGCGCGAACCGTGTCGCGGTCGGTGGACACGGTGACACCGCTGCCGGGATCCCATTGGATCTGCTTCACCACCTGGTTCAAGCTGATTGGCACACCCTGCGCCAACAGATCGGTTACAACCCGATAGCCATCCAGGAACAGCACATCGTCGCCGGCGAACTCTTCGCCGTCGTCGTACCAGAAGGTGGAGGTCTCGTTGGTGCTGCCGCCATATTCCTGCTCGATGGTCGAGTTCAGGATGAACGCGGCGATGCGCTGATCTTCGGCCGACATCTGGTCCCAGTCCAACGCTTCCTCCACCGCAGCCTGGATGGACAGGTCGGCGTCCCCATCTTGCGCCTCACTCAGCGCGTCTTCGATCTCGGTCTGCAAGCGCGCGACGCGCCTCTCCTGCGTCGCGCTCAAAGGTCGTCCATCGGTCCAATAGGCGATGGCGCTTTCGTAGCTGGTGATGGCGGTGCGGGCCGCGGCTTGCTTCGCCAGGGCCGTGATCGGATTGCCCGTGACGCCGTGGATCCAGGAGGCGCCCAGATCCATGGGCGCATCGGCCCATTGGGCGCTCGTCCAGATGCGGCCGCTAATGCGATCGCGGGCTTCCAGCACCGTCACCTCGTGGCCGGCTTGGACGAGCCTCTTGGCCGCGGCAAGGCCGGCGATGCCGGCGCCGAGTACCAGAACGCGCTGCCGTGCGGCAGCGCTGGGAGATGGAGATGGAGATGCGGAACAAGCGCTCAAGGCTAGTGTCGAGAATGCTACGGTTTTCAGGAATTGCCGGCGGTGCATGGTAGGCATGGTAGGAATCGGCCTTTCGTTGCGATCTTGAGAACCGGGATCGACTCCCCGAATATCCCGGCCGGGAAGGCGGAAAGATGCCGAACTTGGCATCGTCATACCAGGTTGGCAGGGGATGAGTTTTCACGGAGTCAAGTGTAGGTTGGTAAGTCATAGGCTGCAGACACACGCAAGCTAGCCTCGCACCCAGAAATAGACGGCTGTCACCCCGACCATTGCCAGGCCCGCAAGAACGGTCAGCACAATATTTGTGACCAGGCTCACCTTGGCGTCTAGAAAGCGCTGCGCATCGTTGGTGCGCGGAAAGCAGTAGACCATGTGGAGCGGCATGTCCTTCGCCGAATACTCGGCTTGGGCCTACTTGATCGCGGTAAAGACAAGCTCCACGCTGTCGGCTGTGGCCGGCTGGTCGGTATAGTCGCCCCGCACGGTGATCTCTCGGAAGCCGGCGACTTGCAGCATCAGGATCAGCTCGCCCTTGAAGTAGATGCTCCCGCGCAGGGTGGATTCCTCCGATGCCACCAGCTCGCCGGAGACCCACTTTTCGAGGCGCACCTGACGCGTGAAGGTTTGCTCTAACGGGTCGAGATCGACCGTGCGAAAGCGCTCAACCCGCTCGCTGCCATCCGATGCGTATCGTCGCTGTCCATCGGCTGGCCACGGCGCGGGCAATGCCTGGCGCTTCTCCTTCAACCACAATTCCCAGAACTCCGGCGAGGTGTACTCGGCGTGGATGTTGAGCAACAGCGTTCCGCCATCTTCCAGATGCGCACAGCAGCGTCGCAGCGTCTCAAGTCCGTTGGCCCGACTCCCTGCCAGGTTGAAAGCGTTGCAGAGGTAGATGGTTTTGTATCTGCGAGGCAAGTCCAGTGCATGCATGGGTTGCTGGTACAGGGTCAGGCTGAAGCCTTCGCCGGCCGCCCTTTTCCGGCAATGATACAGCATGTCGCCTGAGATGTCGCAGCCATCGGCGTCGACCCCTGCCCGAAGCAGCGGCAAGAGGATGCGGCCGGTCCCACACGCCAGGTCGAGGACAGGCTGGCCATAGCGCGCGATCTCTTGCAGAAGAAACGGCGCCTCTCGCGCCTCGGTGTTGAATTCGGCCCAGCGCTCGGCCATCAAGCCGTGGTGCCAATCAAGGGTAGGTTGGAAAGTCATAGGCTGCTGCCCACCTAACGCTTGTCCTGCCAGTCATAGTACTTCATCGCCGCCTGCACGCCGATCCAGCGGAAGGGCTCGGGCGGGATGAAGGGCAGAGTGTTGTTGGCGTAGGGCGTGGCCAGCCAGCCGTGGTCATTGCCCTGGTGCAGCGCGGCAATCACGTCGCCGAACAAGAAG
>JALOOE010000650.1 GCA_025454565.1 Anaerolineae bacterium | reverse complement strand
TGGAGACGATTGCGAAGGGCACGCCGGGCTTCGTGGGCGCCGACATCGAGAACCTGGTGAACGAGGCGGCGATCCTGGCAGCGCGGCGCAACAAGCGCACCATCGGTATGGCGGAGTTCCAGGAAGCGGTCGAGCGGGTGATCGCCGGGCCGGAACGCCGTAGCCGCTTGATAACGGACGAGGAAAAGCGCATCGTGGCCTACCACGAGGCGGGGCACGCAGTGGTGATGAAGCTACTGCCCAACTCTGACCCGGTGCACAAGATTACCATCGTCAGCCGGGGCATGGCGCTGGGCTACACCATGCCGCTGCCCGCAGAAGATCACCTGCTGTACAGCAAGAACAAGTTCAAGGATGAGTTGGCGGGGCTGCTGGGCGGTCGCGTGGCGGAGGAAGAGGTTTTCGGTGACATCACCACCGGCGCGAGCAACGATCTGGAGCGCGTCACCAAGCTGGCACGGTCGATGGTCACGCAATATGGCATGAGCGATGAGTTGGGCCCGCAGACCTTCGGTGAAAAGGAAGAGATGATGTTCCTGGGCCGCGAGATCGGCGAGCAGCGCAACTACAGCGAAGAGGTCGCCGAATCGATCGACCGTGAAGTGCGTTCTCTCGTCGACGAGGCCTACGGTCGCGCCAGGGAGATCCTCCGCAGCCACCGCGCCAAGCTGGACGAAGTCGCGCACTATCTGCTCGACAACGAAACGATGGACGAGCCGGCGTTTCGGGCGGTGTTTGCATGACACGTATTGCGTGGTGCGTATTTCGTTTCGTGAGCCTCTGCGGAGACGCCACGGAACACGCACTACGCAATACGTAACAAGTATCACGTTTGACGGAAACCCTCCGCTTGACCTCAACGACATCATCCGCCTCCGCCCGCCGCATCACCAGCACCGATCTCATCATCTTGTCCGTGGTGATCATCTGGGGTCTCAACTTCACCATCGTCAAGTTCGCTCTGCAGAGTCTCTCGCCGCTGACGTTCAACACGCTACGCTTCAGCATGGCTACGGTGCTGCTCCTGCTCATCACGCGGCTGCGCGGCGAATCGTTTGATTTCAGGCGACAGGACATCCTCCCCATCATCTTGCTCGGATTCTGCGGTCACACGCTCTATCAGGCGTCCTTCATCAACGGCCTGGCACGGACGACGCCGGCAGTCGCCTCGCTGCTGATGGCAACCTCGCCGCTGTTTGTGGCGATCTACGGCTACGTGCTGGGCATCGAGCGCGCCCGGCCGCTGGTGGCGGCGGGCATCCTCGTATCGTTTCTCGGCGTGGTGCTGCTGATCGTCGGCGGGCAGGGCGACATCAGCCTGCGCAGCGACACGCTGTTGGGCAATCTGCTCGTCCTGTTTGCCGCGATGATGTGGGCGGTTTATACGCTCGGCGGGAAACCGCTGCTCACGCGCTATTCGCCGCTGAAGCTCAACGCGCTGACCATGGTGCCGGGCACGCTGTTCCTGGCGTTGATCAGCATACCGCAAATCTCGAATCAGGACTGGGCTGCAGTGACGCCCGGCGCCTGGGCCGCGCTGGCCTATTCGACCATTTTCGCGGTTGTCGTCGGCTATGTGTTGTGGTATACCGGGGTGCAGCGGATCGGCGGCGCGCGCACGGCGATCTACTCGAATTTGACGCCGTTCGTCGCGGCTATCTCGGCCGCGGTGCTCTTGGGTGACCGGCTAGAGCCGCTGCAGCTCATCGGCGCGGTAGTGGTTATCGCGGGCATCTGGCTGACGCGGCGTGGGCGGAACGCGTGAATGGTTCGGCAACCATGCTGCGCCGTGTGCAGCGTCATACGTCATTCGTCATACGTCAGAAGAGAGGCGATCGGCTCCATATGACGTTTGACGCCTGACGCCCCACTGAAATCCGTTCCGATCCCAGGACACGGCACATGCAAGCCATCCTTCTCAAAATCGCCTATCAACTGCGCCATCACTGTCTGGGAGAATGGCCGCTCGATCGTTGGGCGGTGACGTTGGCGCTGATCGCGGCCGCGAGCATCCCGCTGCGCTGGCTCGTGCTCGATTGGCCGCAGACGCCGCTGGCATGGGCGATCTTGGTACTGCTTGTCGGGGCGGCAATCGGGGTGTCGATCCTGCGCCATTGGGCGGCGCGGCGCGGGTATGTGGCCTTCGAACAGCAGAGCGATCTGCCGTCGCCCGCGCCGCGGCGCCTCGACCCGGCCGACAAAATCGCAGTCTATTCCACCGGACAGTTCGAGGTTGAGGGCAAATCGGCCGTCTTTGCCGATCTGCCGGCCTATTGGCGGAGTTTCGCCAGCCGCGAGCACACGGTCATGGCGATTGTCCGTCCCTCGCGTTTCCTGCGGCTGGGGAAAACTGCGGCGCGCGATCTCGGTATGTGGTACGTTTTTTTCACGCCCGGCATGATTACCGCGATCACCCCCGGCACGATCGTGTTCGGCCGCACACGCCGTCTGGCCCTGCGTGTGACTTATCGCTTCACGCCGCCAGCCTCTCGGGCCGCAAACCGCCACAGCCCATCTCTCAGATGCTCCACATCGGATTCCCGGACGAGATTGCCCGGCAGTCGGTGTGGGCGGATATGCTGGCGGATTGACGATGGACCGAGGACGAAAGACCAACGACCAAAGCGCCCACATGACCCCGGTCATTTGTCATTCGTCTTTCGTCGCCACATACACCACCCACTCCTGCGCGTCCTTCATCGCCAGGCCACTCCAGGCGGGGTAGGTCTGAATCTGGCTGAAGCCGGCGGCGTGCAACATCTCGGTCATCTGGGCCACGGAATATGCCTGATCGGACAGCCCGTAGCTCTGCATCTCCCCCGTCTCCAGGTT
>JALOOE010000649.1 GCA_025454565.1 Anaerolineae bacterium | reverse complement strand
TCTTTTCGATAAATGCTACAACTTCACCGAGGCCAAGATCGCCATCGCGGCCGGCTACTACCCCTACTTCCTGCCGTTGACCGGCAACGAGGGCACCGAGGCGGTGTTTAAGGGTAAACGTTTGATCATGTGCGGATCAAACAATTATCTGGGGTTGACGGTAGACCCGCGCGTGCGGCAGGCGGCGATCGAAGCGATCGAGAAGTTCGGGTCCAGTTGCACCGGCTCGCGCTTCCTCAACGGCAACCTTGAGTTTCATGAGCAGCTCGAGCGCGAGCTTGCCGACTACGTCGGCAAGGAAGCCGCGCTGGTCTTCTCTACCGGCATGCAGGTCAATCTGGGTACGATCAGCGCGCTGATCGGCCGCGGCGATTATGTCATCCTGGACAAAGAAGATCATGCCAGCATCGTGGACGGCGCAATCTTGAGCATGGGCGAAATCCGGCGCTACGCCCACAATGACATAGGCGAGTTGGAGCGCCTGCTCTCAAAGTTGCCCGCTGACAAAGGCAAGCTCGTCGTAGTCGATGGTGTATTCTCGATGGGCGGTGATCTGGCGCCGCTGCCTGAGATCGTGGCGCTTTGCAAGGAGTACGACGCGCGCTTGATGGTGGATGACGCGCATGGCCTGGGCGTCACGGGCGGCGGTCGCGGCACCTCCTGGCAGATGGGCGTCACGAAAGATGTGGACTTGATCATGTCCACATTCAGCAAATCGTTCGCCTCGCTGGGCGGCTTCATCGCCGGGGACGAGCCGGTAATCCACTACATCAAGCATCATGCCCGTTCGCTGCTCTTCAGCGCCAGCATCCCGCCATCCGCGGCCGCGGCCGCGCTGGCGGCGTTGAAGATCATGCGCGAGGAGCCGGAACGCGTCCAGCGGCTGAACGCCATCGGCGATTATATGCGCGCCGGCTATACACGTCTGGGCTTCAACACCGGCAACTCGGTCACGCCCATCATCCCGATCATTATCGGCGATCGGATGCGCACGCTGATGATCTGGCATGTACTGTTCGACGCGGGCGTGTTCGTCAATCCCGTCTTGACGCCCGCCGTGCCGCAGGGCATGGATCTATTGCGCACCAGCTATATGGCGACTCATACCGACGAACAGTTGGACAAGGTGCTGGCGATTTTCGAGCAGGTGGGGAAACAGGTGGGGTTGATCTGACCTGAAACGTGCTGCATGGAATTCGATGTAACGCATGACGTATGACGCCGACGCATCACGTTTCACGCATCACGTTTGACGCTTCCGGTAATCCACGAACCGATACCCGACCCCGCGCTCCGTGAAAATATAGCGCGGGTTGCTCGGATCCGGCTCGATCTTCTTGCGGAGATAGTTGATATATAGCCGCAGGAGCTGCGTGTCGTCGCGGTACTCCGGCCCCCAGACCTTCGCCAACAGCGTCTCTTGGGGAACGATCCAGGGTGAATTCTCCACAAGGTGCAGCAGCAAGCGATACTCGGTAGGGCGCAGCTTGATGCGCGCGCCGCGGACGATCACGTCGCGACGCGGAAAATCGATCGATAGGTCGTCGTCGATGGTCAGCGGCTCCTCCGCCTGCGCCTTCGCCGGCTCCACGCGACGCAGCACGGCGCGGATGCGGCTGACCAGCTCGCGCGGGCTGAACGGCTTAGTAACGTAGTCGTCCGCGCCGAGATCGAGGCCCTTGATCCGATCCTCCTCGTCCCCCTTCACCGTCAACATGATCACCGGCACCGACGACACCTCGCGGATGCGCGCCAACGTCTCGAAGCCATCCAGATCAGGCATCATCACATCGAGCAGCACGAGATCGGGCATGTCATCGCGCACGCGTTGGAGCGCAATCAGGCCATTCTCCGCCTCGAACACCTCGTAGCCCTCAAGATCCAGGTTCATGCGCACGAAGCGCCGCATGCGGGCTTCGTCATCGACTACCAGAATGCGGCTCTTCATTCTCTCGCCTCCAGCGGCAGCGCGGAGAAAACGGTAGTGCCCTTGCCCGGCTCGCTGCGCAGCCAGATGCGGCCACCGTGAGCCTCCACGATCGACTTGCACAGGAAGAGACCCAGCCCAGCCCCTTGCGTGCTGCGGCGCAGGCTCGAATCGACGCGATAGAAACGCTGAAACAATTTGCCCTGCTCCTCGGCCGGAATGCCGATGCCCTGATCGGCAACATAGATCGTGACAGTTGCGCCGTCGCTCCACCCACCCACCCGGATTTCGCCGCCCGCCGGCGAGTATTTGATGGCATTGCTCACGAGGTTGCTCAGCACCTGGCGCAGCCGCTCCTCGTCGCCGAAGATATACGGAAGATCGGCGGGGAAGTCGAGCAAGAAGCGATGGTTCTCAGTCTGGATGCGGAAGCTCTCGACCACGCGCTCGGCCAGCTTCGAGAGCTGCACGTCGCCTTTCTCCAGCTTAAACGCGCCGGCCTGGATGCGCGAGGCGTCCAGTAGATTGTTGATGAGCGCGTTGAGGCGATCACTCTCTTCGCCGATGACTTGCAAGCCTTCGCGCAACGTTGCACTGTCCCAGCGCGCATCATCGCGGGCCAGGGTGTTGGCATAGCCCTTGATGAGCGCCACAGGGGTC
>JALOOE010000049.1 GCA_025454565.1 Anaerolineae bacterium | reverse complement strand
CCCGGCTACGGCGCAGGCTGCCTATGCATCCAAAGCCTATCTATGCCTGGCGATCGCGCAGCTCTTCGAGAAAGAAGGGCTGGATCTGGACGTCGTCTCCGGCGGCGAGCTGCATGTGGCGCTGCAAGCCGGATTTCCGGCCGAGCGCATCCACTTTCACGGCAACAACAAGTCGCGTGACGAGTTGGCCCAGGCGCTCGCCGCTGGCGTTGGCCGGATCGTCGTGGACAACTTCCACGAGCTGGCGCTGCTGACGGAGTTGGTCGCCAGTGAACATCCAGCTTCCAGCTTCCAGCTTCCGGTTCGCATCTGGCTGCGGCTGTCACCGGGCGTGCAGGCGCACACCCATGCGCACATCCAGACCGGTCAAGTGGACACTAAATTCGGATTCGACCTCAAGTCGGGCGACGCCGAACGCGCCGTGATGATCGCAATGCAGACGCCTGAGCTATCATTGGTCGGCCTGCACGCGCACATCGGCTCGCAGATCTACGAGGCGGAAGACCACGCGGTGGCCGCCGCCAAGCTCATCGAGTTCGCAGCGCAGATGCGCGACCGGCACGGTTTCGTGCTGCAGGAGCTGAGCCCCGGCGGCGGTTGGGGCGTGCCGATGACCGAATCTGACCCGGCCGCGCCGATCGAGCCATACATCGCGATGCTCTGCGAAGCGGTAACCGCAACAAGCCGAGAAGCCGGACTGTCTCTCCCCCACCTGGTGCTCGAACCGGGGCGCTCGCTTGTCGCGCCGGCCGCCGTATCGCTTTACACTGTAGGCGCGCGCAAGGAGATTCCCGGCGTGCGCACCTACGTCTCGGTGGATGGCGGCATGGCCGACAATATCCGGCCCGCGCTATACGGCGCGCAATATACGGCCCTGCAAATAGCGCAGAGCAGATTGCAGAACGTAACACGCGATACGCAATACGAAACCGTCACGATTGCCGGGAAGTTCTGCGAATCGGGCGACATCCTCATCCGGGACATCGAGCTGCCCCGGCTGAATCCTGGCGACCTGCTCGCAATCCCGATGGCCGGCGCGTATACGCTTGCGATGTCCAGTAACTATAACCTGGCGCGTCGTCCGGCTGTTGTGTTGGTTAATCAGGGAGAAGCACGGTTGATTCAGCGTCGTGAGACGTTCGGCGCGCTATTGGCGCGTGACCTGCCCTTGCATCGCAGCGCGTCGGGTGCTGAGGCGCCGTTCAGCAAGTATCAGGCTCTCGGCAACGATTACATCGTGCTTGACCCGCAGGAGTGGCCGGAGCCGCCACGTCCGGAGCAAATCCGGCGCATCTGCGACCGCCGCCTGGGCGTCGGGGCTGACGGCATTCTGTGGGGACCGATCTGCCGGAGCGCGCCCTTCGGCGTGCGGCTGTTCAATCCCGATGGCGGCGAATTCGAGAAGAGCGGCAACGGTCTGCGCATCTTTGCCCGCTATCTGTGGGATCAGCGCCTGCCGGCCAGCCCGGACTTCGCCATCGATACGCCGGGCGGACGGGTGACGGCCCACGTACTGGATGCCGCCGGCTCGCGTATTGCGATGGACATGGGGCGGCTATCCTTTGACACTGGGGAGATCGGGCTGACGGGACCGGCGCGAACGGTCATCGAGGAATCAGTCGAGGTTGACGGGGTCCCGCTACGCATCACGGCCGTGACAATTGGCAATCCGCACTGCGTCGTATTCTCAGATGGTCAGCGTCCCGAGGTTGCCGCCGACCTCACCGATCCATCGGCAGAACTCGCGCAGCGAGTGGGCCCGAAGCTGGAGCATCTATCGCTCTACCCGAATCGCACCAACGTGCAGTTTGCGCAGGCGATCGCTCGACACACCTTGCGCATTGAAATCTGGGAGCGGGGGGCGGGCTACACGCTGGCGTCGGGAACCTCCAGTTGCGCAGCCGCCGGCGCGGCCATCCGCACAGGCCGCTGCGCCAGCCCCATCACCGTGCAGATGCCGGGCGGGACGATGCTCGTTGAAGTGGATGCCGACTGGACAGCACGCCTGACAGGAACCGTAGATTTCGTGTGCAGTGGCGAGCTGGGAGCAGCGTTGCTGCGCGATTCATGAATTATCCGTGAGGTAACCACGCGCATGACTACACAACACAGCCGGAACGGCCGGACACGGATCGTCATCACCGGAATGGGCGCCATTACGCCCCTGGGCCTCGATGTAGAGACGACCTATCAGGCTCTGATCGAGAGCAGTTCAGGGGTATCGCTCCTGCCGCTGCTCGATGTTCCCGATGCGCCCACGAAGATCGGCGCCACCGTCAAGGGCTACGATGGGGCGAAGTATATGGACCCCCGGGACGCTCGACGCTATGCGCCCTTCGCGAGCTACGCCGTCGCTGCCGCCACCCAGGCCGTCGATGATGCCGCTTTGGAGATAGCCGCCGAAGATCCGACACGCGTCGGCGTCGACATCGGCACCGCCCTGGGCGCCGTCGTGCTCATCGAGGAACAACGCATGACCATGGAGAAGCGTGGGCCGCGCAGCGTGAACCCCTTGATGATCCCGACCGGACTCGTCACCACGCCGTCATGCCTGGTTGCTGTCAAGTACGGCATCAAGGGGCCTGTGTATGCTACGGTTGCGGCGTGCGCCACCGGTGTCGTGGTGATCGGCGAGGCGGCGAAGCGACTGGCCTGGGGCGACGCCGATGTCTTCATCGTCGGCGGCTCAGACAGCGTGATGTCGGTGATGTGCGTCACCGGTTTTTCCGCGCCGGAGAAAGCCTGCGCGCCGTTCGCGGCGAATCGCACCGGGGCCGTGGCGGGTGAAGGCTCCGCGATGGTCGTGGTCGAAACACTGGAGCATGCGCAGCGGCGCGGCGCCCGCATCCTGGCCGAGGTGTTGGGCTACGGGTTGACCAGCGATGGCTTCCACATGGCCGCACCCGATCCGGACGCGGCGCAAGCCGCGCGCTCCATGAGCCTGGCGATACGGGATGCGGGCATCGCGCCGGAAGAACTGGATTGGATCGGTGCGCACGGCACCGGCACCCAGCTCAACGACGTCGCCGAAACCAAGGCCATCAAAATGGCGTTGGGCGATGCAGCCTACAAGACGCCGGCCAGCTCGATCAAATCGGCGATGGGGCATCTATTCGGCGGTGCAGCCACCATCTCGGCGATCATGGGCGTCAAGGCGATGGAGCACGGCATGCTTCCACCGACCATCAATTACGAGATTCCCGATCCTGAGTGCGATCTGGATTATGTCCCCAACGTCGCCCGCAAGGCCGATGTGCGCACGGTCATGGTGAATGGTTTCGGGTTCGGCGGACAGAACGCCAGCTTGGTTCTTCGGAAATGGGAAGAGTAGGAGGCCAGGCCGGTAGAGACGTTGGCGTGCCGACGTCTCTACCGGAGGGTGTGTAACGTCCCCGCAGAAACGACTCGATCAGTTCGCCTCTGGCCGTGCCAGCACTCGCCCTCGCACCTTGGCCACGGCTCGCCTGACCGGTGCCAGCCGGAGCGCCAGCAGGAGCGCGATCGCCGCTCCCCACAGCAACGGCTCGCGGCGATCCGCCTTCACCAACCACAAGTAGTGAACGATCACCAGCAGCCCGGCGATGTACACCAACTGATGCAGTCGCTTCCAACGCTTCCCCAGGCGTTTCATCCAGCCGCGCGTCGAAGTGATCGCGAGCGGGATGAGCAGCAGGAAGGCCGTGAAACCGACCAAGGCATAGCGCTTCTCGAAGATCGCCTCGCGCAGCAGCACCGGATCCAAGCCGTAGTCTAGCACGGTGAAAGTCAGGAAGTGCAGCGCAGCGTACATGAACGCGTATAGGCCCAGCGGCCGCCGCCACTTCAGCGCCATTCTGACGCCAAAGAGTGTGTTGAGCGGGGTGCAAGCGAGCGACAGCACAAGAAGCGCCAGCGCGAACTTGCCGGTGCGAAACGTGATTGTCTGGATCGGGTTCGCCGTCAGGTTATCGCGCAAGCCGTCCAAGACCAAGAACGCCAGCGGCGCGAGCGCGATCAGGTGCACGATGACTTGAGCGACCTGCTCCCGGCGTCGCGGAGCGGGTCGCACCGTGGCGCGGCTGTTGTTTCGGGCCTCGGCTTGCGCGCCGCTGCCTGTCCGTACGACGCCCATCAGTAGTTCTTTCGTAGATCCATGCCGGTGTAAAGCTGCGCCACCTGTTCGGCGTAGCCATTGAACGGCAGCGTGCGCCGCCGGCCGGCCTCGCCGATGCGCCGTTCGCTGGCCTGTGACCAGCGCGGATGCGACACTTCCGGGTTCACGTTGGCGTAAAAGCCGTACTCATCGGGTGAAAGCTTCATCCAGAGCGATTTGGGCTCCTTGTCGACCAGATCGATCTTGACGATCGACTTGATGCTCTTGAAGCCGTACTTCCACGGCACCACTAACCGAACCGGTGCGCCATTCTGCGGCAACAGGCTCTTGCCGTACAAGCCGGTCGACAGGATCGTCAGATCGTTCATCGCCTCGTCCAGGCGCAAGCCCTCGATGTAAGGCCAGGGATACGTCTTATCGCGCTGGCCCGGCATTTGTAGCGGGTCCACAAGCGTTTCGAACCGCACATACTTGGCGTCCGAGAGCGGCTCCACTTCCTTCAACAACGCGGCGAGCGAAAAGCCCAACCACGGGATCACCATCGACCACCCCTCAACGCACCGCATGCGGTAGACGCGCTCTTCCTGGGCGAACTTCTTGACGAGATCCTCGATGCCGAAGGTCATCGGCTTGTTCACCATGCCGCCGACGGCGACCGTCCACGGTACAGCCTTGAAGTCCTTAGCGAGCCGCGCGACGCCTTCCTTATTCGTAGTGAACTCGTAGAAGTTGTTGAAGTTGGTCACGTCCTCGAAAGACGTGAGCGGTTCGTCAGGGACCTCGACCTTCTTCGAGCTCGCAGTTGTGGGCAGCGATGTGGTCCCAGCGGTCACCTGCGCGGCTGCCGTTGCGAGTGGCCCGGCTGTCGCGGGCGCAGAGCCTGACGCCACCGGCCCGCCGGCTGCCTGAGAGCCGGATGATGCGGGCGCCGAACTCTGTTGCGGGCCGCACGCAGCCAGCAGTAATGCGCTCGCCGCCGAGATGCTCACCCCCTTCATGAAATTCCGACGCGAAATATAGATATGCTCCGGAGTGATCTCCGAGGACTTGATTCTCATGCTCATCCCTCCCGCCTGTGATCACCTGATCGACTCTGCGACTCGACAATCCGATGCTGGCAGTCTATCGTGAAGGATGACAGAGTAATGTAGGCGAGAACACAACCAAAGGGGGTCGTTAAGCAATCTATAAGGATTGCGGCTACTCGTTGCGCTCCGCAAGGACATCCAGTAGCTCGGCAAGCGCCGCGTGCGGTGCAGCGGTGGACTCGGGCGCAAGTCGATCCAGCGCCTGGCGCGCCTCAATCGTTGCGTGGTGCACCTGTTCCTGGGCATAAGTGTGCGCGCCGGCCGCGTCGAGCAATGCGAGGACGCGCGCCACGTCGGCCGCTGCGAACTCCGGCCCGGCATAGAGACGCCGTAATTCAGCGCCAACTGCCTGACACGCCAGACCATACAGCACGGGCAGGGACTTCTTCTTGCTGAGGATGTCGCTCGCCGCCGACTTGCCGGTGACCGCCTCATCGCCCCAGATGCCCAGGATATCATCGCGCAACTGGAACGCCCGCCCCAAGGCTGCCCCGAAACGTCTGTACGCATCACTGACCTCCGGCGCGGCGCCACCGATCACAGCGCCGATCTCGGGAGATGCAGCCAACAGCGCGCCCGTCTTCCCGGCGATCATGCCAAAATAGTCCTCGACGGATACATCAAGGCGGCCTTCAAACGACATGTCGAGGTACTGGCCCTCGGTCAGGCGGACACACGTCTCATCGAAGAGACGCAAGGCGTTCAGCGCAATATCGGGGCGCACGCCCTGCGCGGGCAAGCGCTGAAAGGCTGCATGCGCTAGGCTGAACATGCCGTCGCCGGCGTTGCACGCCCGAGGCATCCCAAACAGGGCCCACGCCGTCGGGCGATGACGGCGCGTGAGGCTGGCATCCTCGATATCATCGTGGATCAACGAGAAGTTGTGCAGGAGCTCCAGCCCAGCAGCGGCGGGAACCGCGGTCGCCGGATCACCGCCGACCGCGGCGCAGGCCAGCAGACACAAGAGCGGCCGCACGCGCTTGCCGGAGGGCGCTTGCACCGGTTCAAGATCGGTGCTCAGCCAGCCCATGTGATATTGCATGATGGCGTAGTGCCCGCCCACAGCCGGCTGAATCAGCGCCGGTTGTGGTGTGAGCAGGACACGCAGCTCCGCCTCCAGCCAAGCCAGATAGGTGGCAACCAAATCAGCCAAACTCATCAACCCTCCCGCGATCACACACGCTCGATCCGGCCTGACTCGCGCAAGGTCGCCACCGCGCCTGCGCCGGAGCAGAACATCGCAATCCGCAATTCGTCGGTGAAGGCATCGATGGTCGACACCACTTCCTCGACCGACAGGGTGGCCGCCTTCAGGAACGGCGAGGCGATGCCCACGGCGGATGCGCCGAGCGCCAGCGCCTTCGCGGCGTCGATGCCCGTCCGCAGACCGCCGCTGGCGATCAGCGGCGTGTTAGGAGCGCCGCGACGTGCCATTCGCAGCGTCTCAGCGGTCGGGATGCCCCAGTCGGCGAACGCCAGACATAGCTGGCGTCGCGCTTCGGTCGTCGCTCGATAGCTCTCGACGGCACTCCAGGAGGTGCCGCCCGCACCCGCGACGTCGATGGCCGCCACCCCGACATCAGCCAGTTGCCGGGCAAGCTGCTCATTGACGCCCCACCCGACTTCCTTCACGACCACCGGTGCGCCGAGGTCGCGGCAGATACGCTCGATCTTGCCCAGTACCCCGCGCCAATCCCAATCACCATCCGCCTGCAACGCCTCTTGTAGCGGATTCACGTGCAGGATGAGCGCATCGGCGCCAATCATGTCGACTGCTCGCCGGCAGTGATCGACGCCATAGCCGCGGTTGAGCTGCACTGCGCCGAGATTGGCGAACAAGAGGATGGCCGGCGCAACATCACGCACCCGAAAGGTGTAGGCTGTTTCGGGCTGCTCGAGGCCCGCACGCTGCGAACCGAGTCCCATCGCGACGCCGCGCATCTGCGCGGCCTCAGCCAAGGTGCGATTGATGGCTGCGGCGGCAGTCGTACCGCCCGTCATCGATGAGATCACCAACGGCAGTCTCAAAGTTTTACCCAATAATGCGACGCCGGTGTTGACGGCCCGCAGATCGAGCTCGGGCAGGGCCTGGTGTTGCAGGCGATAGTGCTCGAACCCGGTGGTTAACCTGGGGAACTGAACCTCTTCTTCAAGGTTTATCCGAATGTGATCCGCCTTGCGGCGATCGTGAGCCATGATCTACCCTTTCCCGTTCAGAATCACGCGCAACTTGCACTCAACGTCGGTGTTTAGTGTGTTGGCAGATAGCGCAGGCATCTTACCAGCCGAAACATGGGTTGTCAAAGACGAAGTCAGTTCGCGACGCGAGCAGTGGCTGCTTTGACAGCATCGACTCAGGCTGATAGAATGTTCCACCGGTCTGATTAGTGGATTTCATCTACGCGCATCAAGTCTGTTTAGCTATTGCAGGTCTCACTCTATTTCCCACAAGGAGCAACTCAGATGAATCAGGAAGTATTTGAGAAGGTCAAGGAAATCATCATCGATAAGCTCAACGTCGATCCGGCGCAGATCGTCCCCGAAGCGCGTTTCCGTGAGGATCTGAAGGCGGACTCGCTCGACCTGGTTGAGTTGATCATGGCGTTTGAAGAAGGATTCGGCGGCACCATCTCCGACGAAGACGCCCAGAAGATCACGACTGTCGGCGAAGCCGTGGCTTTCCTCGAGAAGGCCGGCGCGGCCTGATCTGCTTTTGACGCTAATCGCAGAAGCCCATATCCGTGACACGGGTATGGGCTTCTTGCGTGAGGGATCGGGATGAGCACCCAACGGCAGCCGCTCTCTCTTCTGATTCTCGCCGGTGGCAAAAGCACTCGCATGGGGCAGGATAAGGCCTGGCTGATGCTGGACGGTCGTCCGCTGGTCATGCGCGTGATCGACCGCATGCTGCCGCTGGTGGACGAGGTGCTCGTCAGCACCAATCAGCCGGACGCCTTCGATGTCTGGCTGCCGGGCTTGCCCGTGCCGGCGCATACCGTCGTTGATCGCTATCCTGGCGCCGGGCCTCTCGCGGGGCTTCACGCAGGGTTGCTGGCGGCGTGCTGCGATCTTGTGCTGACCCTCGCCACCGATATGCCCTTCGTCGCCCCAGCGCTGATCCGCTATCTCGTCGATCTTGCACCGGACGCTGATGTCGATGCTGTCGTGCCCCGGGTCCCGAGTCCCGACACGGGGCAAATTGGCCTGGAGCCGCTCCACGCGATCTATCGGAAGTCCTGCCTTCCCACAATCGAACACTGTCTTGAAACAGGGCAGCGACGCGTTGCAAATCTCTTGGATCAGGTGCGCGTGCGCGTCGTCACGCCCGACGAAATTCGTCGTCATGACCCGCGTTTTCGCTCCTTCGCCAATGTCAACACCCCGCAGGACTGGTCGGACGCCCAACGGATGGTCGACTAAAGCGCTACTCCCTGCTTTTGCAGATGGATCAGCGCAGCGGCGTAGGCCTCCTCAGCATCCTGCGCCCGAAAGGCGAGCGCCTCGCCACCCCACTCGAACCGGCATATGTAGACACCATCCGCAAAAAGCAGATCGAAGGTGTCCGCGCCGGTCGGCGCCAGGGCGCGCCGCAACAGCTCACGCAACTGGTTTTCATGCGGCAGCCAGAGCGTTTCGCCGAGATAGAGGTAGTCGAGCGCCCACTCGGGCGTGCCGTGAAAGGTCACCGCGGGCGCGCCCTGCCACATTTCGATGATCGTGGCCATATCGTTGATGACAAAGACCAGCTCATCCATTCCCCGATCGGGCGCGACGAATCGGTCGCCGTGTACCGGCTTCCACGAAAGCCCACCGTCCCTCAGCCTGCGCGCTGCCTCCACTCGAATCATGCGATGCTCCTCTCTCGAATCCACAAAAAACCTCTTGCAAAATTACTCCAGAAAAGGCGTATCGTTCGCGCCTGCCCTGCGTTAGCATATCATGGATTTCCCAAATAAACCGTAGCGCGTAATCCACACCAGATGCCTTGATCCGTGTGAGCAAGTTGCTGTGTTCTCTTACTAACAGGTCGGTCGCAATGCGAAATGTAATGCTACAACCGTACAATCGGAGAAGATAAGCATGGCTGGCCTGCCAGGAGAGACAGTAACTATGCGAGAGGCAATCGGCGTCAACGTCGGTCGAAAGGTCAAAATCGCCGCCGGGCTGTTCTGGGCCGATTATGGCACCCTGGGCGCCCAAATAGAAGACCTGACCGCGGCCGGAGTTGACTGGCTTCATATCGAGATGCGCGATGGACGGTACATGGACTTCTACGCGCCACGGGGCGGGGTCGATGTGCTTGAGGCGGCACGTAAGCACACGGACCTGGAAATCGAAGTTCAACTGCAGATGATGCGGCCCAATCAGGTTCTTTTCAAGCAATTGGCGGACCTGGGCGCCAATTTGATATCCCTGCCCATCGAGACAAGCGGCGAGACGCTCATTCAAAACATCACCTACATCAAAGAGACTCTCGGCCTGAAGGTCGGGATATGGGCGTGGCAAGGCCTGCCGTTGGTGTTTTTCGAGCCGTTCCTGTCTTTCGTTGATATCATCGAATATGAGAGCCGGGCGCCGTTCTGGATGCCAGTGAAACCTGGCAAGAGCCCGCATACCGTCGATGCGATGGTACTCGAGAGTATCAGCTCACTCCATCAGATGTTGGCGGGCCGGGGGCTAGTGAATCGGGTTGAGGTGATGGAAGACGGCGGCTTGAACGCCAGCAATGTGGGGCCGTTCGTGCGAGCCGGCATGACCGCCGGCGAATTCTCATCACCGCTGCTGAAGGGTGTCAACGGCAAATTCCGCGCCGGCAGTGGAGAGATTGCGGCTGCCGTGACAAATCTGCGGCGCGCGCTGGATGATGCGCTGGTCCGTCATCGCTCGACATGAGGCCAATCGGCATTGCCCTGATCGGCTACGGGGGCATCGGCCGAGTACATGCTCTGGCATACCGTTCGCTGCTGTTCCATTATGGTCTCCCCGCCGACGCGATTCGGATCGTCGGTGTGGCAACCGGACACGCTGAGACAGCGGAACGGGCGGCGCGAGAGATCGGCTGCGAAGTCTGGACAGACGATTATCGCACGTTACTGGCCCGCGACGATGTGCACGTCGTTGACATCTGTACGCCCAACCACGCGCACGAAGTCGCTGTGCTGGCTGCTGTAGGGGCCGGCAAGCACGTTTACGTTGAGAAGCCACTGGCACTTGATGTCGCTCAGGCCCGGCGGATGGTACAAGCCGTGTCTGGCACGCAGCTCAAGGGCCAGGTAACTTTCAATTTCCGTTTCACCCCTGCTGTCGTCCGTGCCCGACAACTGATGACCGCAGGCTTCACCGGTCGAATTTTCTCCTTTCACACCCGCTACAACCGCTCCAGCTACATCGCCCCTGAAAAACCCCTGTCCTGGCGGCTGAGTCGGGAAGCCGCCGGAGGGGGGGCGTTGTTCGATCTCGGATCACATGCCCTCGATCTGGTTCACTTTCTTCTCGGAGAAGTATCAGAAGTCAACGCCACCCTGGAAACGCTCATCCCGGAACGACCCACCGCGCCCGGATCACCGGTCAAAGCCCTCGTCGATGTCGACGATCTCGACCTGCTGCAACTACGCATGAGGGACGGCACGCTGGGTGTCGTCGAGGTGTCGCGGATGGGCACCGGTGCGACCAATGATCTCCAGATCGAGATCTTCGGCGAATTGGGCGCGCTTCGGCTGTCATCCAACGAACCTGACTGGCTGTATCTCTATGATACGCGCGCTAGCGACCGACCGCTCGGTGGGATGCGCGGTTTCACGCGCGTGGAGACAGGACAGCGCTTCGATGGCCAGGTCATGCCCGACTGGACGATGCCGATGAACTTCATCCGCTCACACGCCGAAAGCCAGTACCAATTCCTGAAATCTATCTGGGAGGACCGCCCGCCACAGCCCGACCTGGCCGATGGCCTCTATGTCCAACGGCTCATGGCCGCGGCCGAGCGCTCCTCGGCGGATCGCCGCTGGGTCAAGCTGAACGAGGTGTAGGGGGTGGGTGATGCCATCGACGATGCGCGTACCGATCTTCCACGGTGAAGGCCGCTTGGTCTTCGAGAATCGCGACGTGCCGCGACCGGAGGCGGCCGACGATGTCCTGGTGGCCATCGACGCATGCGGCATCTGCGGCACGGATCTCAACATCCTGGCGGTCCCGCCTGCGCACCAGGCCCGGCCAGGCATCATCCTGGGTCACGAGGGGGTCGGGGTGGTGGCCGAAGTTGGCCCGGCAGTGCAGCAACTCAAACCCGGCGATCGCGTCGTCATCGCCCCACGCCTCACCTGCGGCAAATGCCGCTATTGCCGCCGCGGCATCGTGAATCAGTGTGAAAACTATCTGAGTGTCGGCACCTCGATCGATGGCGCCTTCGCGCCCTATCTGCGCGTGCCTGAGCGGGCC
>JALOOE010000648.1 GCA_025454565.1 Anaerolineae bacterium | reverse complement strand
AAGCTGGTGTCCGGCACGATCCGCTCCGCGCCCGGCGTCGAAAACACGCTGACCTGTCTCGCCGTAGAATGAACCGGCGGCGCTGGCCGTTCGCCTGAGCCACGCGTCTGCATGACCGGCATCATACTCCGCACATGCCGCGCGTGCTATCCTGCTTTGTGCTGATTGCGTGGCTTTCTTCCCATGACGAAGGCCCGGATCGCACATTGTGGAGGTCACAGGATGCAGTTGCGGGACGCATTGAAGGCGATTGACGGCAAGGTCATCACCACGGGTGTCGACCTGGACATCTCGGTCCAGATGGGTTGCGGCGCCGATCTGATGAGCGATGTGCTGGCGTTCACCCACGCCGATACGCTGCTGCTCACCGGGCTGACCAATCCCCAGGTCGTGCGCACCGCCGACATGGCGGGTATCCGTGCGATCGTCTTTGTGCGCGGTAAGCTGCCGCCGGCTGAGACGGTGGCATTGGCACGCGACAAGGGCATTCCGCTGTTGGCTTCCAAATACACGCTGTTCGAGACCGCCGGCCGGCTCTACGCGGCGGGGCTGCCCAGTTGCGGCGTGTTCGATAGCAGCCTGACGCGCTGGCGGGAGTTCTTTGATGAGCGATAGCGGCGCCCGCGCCGCACCCACCATCCTGATCATCGACGACAACCCGGACATGGCGTTCGCCGTCTCGATGCCGCTTGAAGCCGCCGGCTATCAGGTGGCGTGGGCCCAGTCGGGCCGCGAGGGACTGGAAAAGGTGCTGGAGGTCGCGCCCGACCTGCTCATCCTCGACGTCATGATGGAGACGAGCACCGCCGGCTTTCAGGTCTCGCTGACTGTCCGCAGCCTCGATTCGAGCTCGCCATACGCTCGATTCCGCGATATACCCATCCTGATGCTGACCGCAATCCACACAACCACATCGCTGCGTTTCGGGCCGGATGAGACCTATCTGCCCGTCGATGATTTCGTGGAGAAGCCGGTCGACGCCGACCTCCTTCTGGAGAAGGTCAGGACGCTACTGGCTGACAGAACTCGCTAACTCTTTGGGGCAGGCGGTTCAGCCTGCATTCGCAATCTGGAGTCACTTGGCAAAGCCCGCAAAGGAGGCATCACGCATGTCCGAAAAGCAGCGCATCCTGATGGTTGATGACGATATCCAGGCCGTGGATACGGTGGAAACCCTGCTGCAGAGCGTCGGCTATGAGACGAACCACTCATATATGGCTGCGGAGGGAATCCAACTTGCCCGAACCTGGAAGCCGGATTTGATCCTGCTCGATGTCATGTTCGCCGGACCGCCCGGCCCGGACGGTTTTGAGGTGTCGCGTGATCTGCACGCCGATCCCGATCTCAAGGATACGCCGGTGATCATTCTCTCGGGCCTGAAGAAGTTCTTTGGGATGACCACCGACTTCGCGCCGGATGAAACCTGGATGCCGGTCAAGGCGTTCCTCGAAAAGCCCGTCAAGCCCGCGACGCTGCTGGAGGCGATCCAGAAGGTGCTTGGGCCGGATCCGAACAAGGCGGCCGCCTGATCACCGGTCCGCACGCCTGACACTGGCGGTCGGGGCATCGGGACGCACAAGCAGGCCTCCCTGGTTCAATCAGATGAGCCTGGGAGGCTGTTGTTTTGGGGGCGTGAATACATTGGCGCTCGAAGATGATGGCGATGCGTGAGGCTCTCGACTCACTGCTCAGCGCGGCGATGGCTGCGGTGGATGGCCACGCGGCAGAGGTGTGGCTGCTCGACACGCCGCCGGAGCGCCTGACGCTGGCCCGTAGCCGTGGCCCCACCGGCGGTGTGCTTCCCTCATCCGTTCCCCTCGCCGAACGACCGCTCGATCAACGGGCGCTTGCGGAAGGTTTCGCTGCCGTGGAAGCCGCCGGCGCTGCGCCCGACGCCCGCGCGACTCTGTGTGTTCGCCTCGGTTCTGATCAGCGGCCGCTCGGCACCCTGCAACTCCACATACCGCGCTCACTTCCCATCGATCCCACGGCAATCGGCCGGCTGCACGCCGTGGCCGATCTGGGCGCAATCGCCGTTGACACTGCCCGGCAGTCCGCCGAGTTGGCGCAGGTCGAGGCCCGACAGACACAATTCATCCACGTGACCACGCACGAATTGCGCTCGCCCATCGCGGTCTCACAGACGCTGGTGCGCAACGTGGTCAAGGGCTATGCCGGCCCGATGACCGAGAAGCAGCAGTTTGTCTTCAGCCGCATCTCCGCCCAATTGGATATGCTCGAGACTCTGGTCAATGACCTGCTCGATCTTGCCGCCAGCCGAGCCCGCAGCGCGGCGAGCGAGGGGCCGGTCGCGCTGAACGGGCCGGTGGGACGGGCGGTGCTGCTGCTCCAGCCCCGTGCCGAAGAAAAAGGCGTGGCGGTCGAGTATCACGCCTGCCGAGATGAGATCGTGGTGCAGGCGGCCGAAGAGGGGCTCGATCGCATCCTGGTCAACCTGGTGGGCAATGCCGTAAAATACACGCCCACGGGCGGCCGGGCCATCGTCGGCCTCTGCCAGACCGGCGACGAAGTGTTCGTCACCGTGGCGGACACCGGCATCGGCATCCCCGCTGAGGCGCTGCCACACCTCTTCGAAGAG
>JALOOE010000647.1 GCA_025454565.1 Anaerolineae bacterium | reverse complement strand
TACGGATTTAGGCTGGGTGGGAACAGGAGTAGCTCAAGCAGGCCAGATTGCCTATTCCAGCACGCACGGTTCTCTTTATGTGCATAATGGCTCCCAATGGGTAAAACAGGGAGGTGGAAGCCCAAGTTCTTGGACTTGTTCGTATATAACCGGGGTAAATGCTTCAGCGGCATGTTGGAGCTGCTGGGTGTGCGCATCGAGCCTTGGGGCCGGGCTTATTGGAGTCAGTTTATCAGGCTTGCACGGCCAGAGAGTTTGCGCTGCGAGGACTCACGTTCGAGCAGGAAAAGGGGCTGCCGGTAGTGTACAAAGACATTCAGGTGGATTGCGGCTATCGCCTGGACTTCATCGTTGCAGGGAAGGTGATCGTGGAACTGAAGGCCGTGGAAGCGTTCCTGCCGGTGCACGAAGCGCAACTGCTAACCTATATGAGACTGACAGGTTGCAAGGTGGGCTTACTTGTCAACTTCAACGTGCCCCTTCTCAAACGTGGCATCAAGCGTATGGTCTTATGAACAATCCGACTCTCGATCAAGAACCAAAAATCGTCTCCGTGCTCTCTGTGTCTCCGTGGTTCTCTCCTCTTCGCGCCGCACTGAGCCGCCCGCTGCCGGGCTTGCCCGTGCAATTGCGCATGTCGCCGCAGCCGCGGCCGGGCACCGATCGCATCCTCGATCCGCACCTGGATTGCCGCCGGGCCGGCGTGCTCGTGCTGATCTACCCGTGCGGCGATGAGCCGTGTCTGGTGCTCACGCGCCGTACGGATGCCGTGGACACCCATCGCGGGCAGATCTCCTTCCCAGGCGGCAGCCTCGATCCGGGCGAGGATGCGGTGACGGCGGCGCTGCGCGAGGGATGGGAGGAGTTGGCGATCGATCCGGCGCGGCTGGAGGTCGTCGGCGCGCTGTCGCCGCTCTATATCCCGCCGAGCGGTTTCTGCATCTACCCGACCGTGGCCTATGCGGCGGCGCGGCCCGATTTCGTGCCCAACCCACAAGAAGTCGCTGAGATCATCGAGGCGCCGCTGGCGCACCTGCTGGCGCCGGACACGCGGCAGGAGGAAACTTGGGAGATTCGCGGCGCGCCGGTGCGCGTGCCATTCTACGCGGTGGGCCACCACAAGGTGTGGGGCGCGACTGCGATGGTGTTGTGCGAGTTGTTGGCGCTGCTACAGACATCGGAAACGGAACGCAGTATGACTGATGGCGTCGCAGCGCGCTCGATGGCCGCTGCGCACGATCCGAGAGTGTGCGACTGAATCAGGAGAGACGATCATGAAAGCAATCACCTATTCCGAATATGGCGGGCCGGACGTGCTGAAATTCGAGGAGCGCCCCACGCCGACGCCCGGCCCCGGTCAGGCGTTGGTCAAAATAGCTGCGGCCGGCGTGAACTTCATCGATGTCTATCAGCGCGAGGGGTGGTACAAGATCAATCTGCCCGCGATCCCGGGCGGCGAGGGCGCGGGTGTGGTCGAGGCGGTCGGGGCGGGCGTGACGGAGGCGAAGCCGGGCGACCGCGTGGCGTGGATGGGCGGCCTCGGCTGCTATGCCACGCACTGTCTCGTCCCGGGCGACCGGCTGGTGGCGCTCCCCGCCGCGCTCTCATTCGAGCAGGGCGCGGCGGCACTCCTGCAGGGGATGACCGCGCACGTCCTGGCGACGCGCACCTATCCGCTGAAGGCGGGCGATTGGGCGCTGGTGCACGCGGCAGCCGGCGGTGTCGGTCTGTTGCTCACGCAGATCGCCAAGATGCAGGGCGCACGGGTGATCGGCACGGTGTCCACCGAGGAGAAGGCGAAGCTGGCGCGTGAGGCCGGCGCCGACGAGGTGGTGATCTACACCCAGCAGGATTTCCTGACCGAGGTCAAGCGTATCACCGGCGGGGCCGGCGTGCAGGTGGCCTACGATTCGGTGGGCAAAGACACCTTCGACAAGAGCCTGGACAGCCTGGCGCCACTGGGATATCTGGTGTCGTATGGGCAATCGAGCGGTTTTCCTGCGCCGCTCGACATCCAGCGGCTCGGCGGCTTGCGTTCGCTGTTCGTTACCCGACCGTCGTTGTTCGCGTATGTCCAGGCCCGTGCCGACTATCTGCGGCACGCCAACGCCGTGTTCGATATGGTGGCTGGCAGTCAGCTACGGGTGCGCATCGGGGCAACGTATCCGCTGGCGCAGGCGGCTGAAGCGCATATCGCGCTCGCGGGCCGGCAGACGACCGGCAAGGTGCTGTTGATCCCGTAGCGCGCCGTTCAGAAGATCGTGACGCAAATAGGAGCGACCTGCCTTCACAGCGTGAGTTATTGGAGAGCGTCAGGTGGATACATACAAGCCAGTCATGAGCTTCGGAGACGATGTTGTGGAGAGCTATGACGAGCTCGCCCAACGTGGGGATGAGGCGGTGACCGTCGCGTTCCTGGAGCAGTTGGCGCGCGGTGGCCCGGCGCTCGAACTGGCGATCGGGACGGGAAGGATCGCGCTGCCCTTAGCTGCGCAGGGAGTCCAAGTCGACGGCATTGACTTCTCGCCTGCGATGATCGCCAGATTACGTGCCAAGCCAGGCGGCGCCCAGATCGCGGTCACGTTGGGAAACTTCGCCGATGTCGCAC